>QKDT01000391.1 GCA_003251995.1 Desulfovibrio desulfuricans | reverse complement strand
AATCCTGCCTTTTTTGAAGGTGAGAGGCCGCATCTGGAAAATGAAATGCGGAGGTAGAACCTTTTCATAAAAGCTCTCTCCCCCCGCAAAATACTCGTGCAAAGTCCTCGCGCAAAATCTCGCAGATGATCAGCCGCGTTGCTCCTGTGTGGTGCCGCGTCTGCGCCGCAACCTTTGCAACACTGGTTCAAGCGCCTCTGGGGCCGTTTGCCAGGCAATGGGCAAAAACAACGCCGCAAAGGCGCATCCGCCCAACAGCAGTACCACGCAAGCCTTGAGAATGGGCGTCAGCGTAAATACACGCATGCAGACCTCGCTCACCCACCAGGCCGCAGCAGTGGCGGGCAAACTGCAAAAAATCACCCGCATTCCCAGGCCCGGCAATCCCGCAAAGGCCCCGCTGCCGTGGCGGCGAATCCATATGACCGCAAGCCATAGCACATACAAGCTCACGCTCAGGCCTGAAACCGTGGCAATGGCCCACGCTCCGTGAGGCACAGCCCACCAGTAATACATGGGTATGCATAGCACTGTCATGATGCTGCCAGTCACAGCCGGGGTGAGGGTGTCTCCATGGGCGTAATAGGCGCGCACCAGCACCATGTAGATAATCCAGAATGGCGTGGCAGCCAGCATGATGCGCGTGAGCGGCAGGGTCTCCAGCGTGTCGGCGGGGCTAAAGCGCCCGCCCTGAAAAATAACACCCAGGATGGGCCAGCTCGTGGCAGCCATGCAAAAAGCGCAGGGGATGATAAGCGCCACGCTGGCGCGTAGTGCCGTGCGCAATGTGGAATTAAAGCGTTCGGTCTCGCCCTGCGCCAGCAGCGATACCAAAAAAGGGTAGGAGGCCACGGCGGCGGCCTGACCCACCAAGCCCACTGGAACCTGGGTGATGCGCCGTGCGTAGTTGAGCAAGCTCACCGCGCCGTCGCCCGCCAAGCTGCCAAAGACCCGCAAAAACTGCTCGTCGAGCATCATGATGGTCTGCCCCAACATGAGGGGCAGGGCTGTGAGCATGAATTTGCCCATGAGCGGATGCCACCATTCCATGTGCAAACGCAGTCCTTGCTGGGATGCCACCCGCAGGGGCAGCACAAAGGTGCCGAGCGCGGCCCCAAGGGTAACGCCAACGCAGTACCCTGTCATGCCGTCCATGTGGGCCAGAACCCACGCGGGCAGGGCGGCTTGCGCAGCATGCGTTGTTGCCAGCCAGGGCAGCAGCAAACCCACGGCGATGATGGCCCCGTTGTAAATCAGCGGTGCCAGCGCGGGCACACGAAACTGCCGCCGCATGAACAGCAGGGCGGTGACGCACGCCCCACACAAAAAGAATATCTGGGCGGGCAGGATGATGCGCATAAAAAAGGCCAGCCGCACCCACTGCTCCGGCGTAAAACCGGGGGCCACCAGCCGCGCTAGCCATGGCGCAAAGGCCATACCGCCGATGGTCAGCAGGGTGGAGGCCAATGTCATCCAGCAGAAAACGCAGGAAAAAAAGCGCCAGGCATCCGCCTCATCCTCCTGAAACCTGCGGGTCAGCAGGGGGATGATGGTGATGGACATAAAGCCCCCCGCCAGCAGGTAGTTGATGACGTCCGGCACCACAAAGGCGGCAAAATACATATCTGATTCGCCACCCGCGCCAAACTGCCACGATATGATCTTGTCGCGCGCAAGGCCCATGAGGCGCGAAAGAACCGTGCTGGCTGCCAGTATGAGCGCGGCTGCGCCCATACGTTGCTGAGCGGAGAGCAACGCCATCAGCGGCCCCGCTTTCTGCTGTTGCCAGAGGTGCGTCCACCGCCGGATTTGCGTCCGCGCGTATTCCCACCATCGTTGTGCTGGTTGTTCTTGCCCCTGTTTGCGCCAGCTCCGCCTGATGCGCCGGCACCTTTTCTGGTGCCTGTTTTGCCCCTGCTCTGACCGGATTCATCACCGGGAGAGGTGATCTTCCAGCCGGAGCGCGAACCGCCGGGGCGGCTTGCACGGCCTGATTTTGCGCCGCCTTTGTGGGCTGGCTTGCGAGCTGTTTTGCCTCTGCCGCGCCAGTTGCCCTGGGCGGCCTTGGGCAGTTCCAGCGGCATGAGCCGGATTTCAAGACGCCCCAGATTCACATCCGCCAGCGCCACCTCAAGGCTCTGCCCCATGCGCCACATGACGCCAGAGCGTTGCCCGATGAGGCTCATGGTGTGGGGATCAAAGTCGTACCAGTCGTCCCCCAGGTCATCAATGCGGATCATGCCCTCCACGGGCATGTTTGCCAGCTCCACAAAAATGCCAAAGTCTGTTACGCCCGCCACCATGCCCTTGAAGTGTTCACCCACGCGGGGCAACAGGGCAAGGCACCCCATGCGGCGATCCATTTCGCGTTCGCAGGCCATGGCTGCGCGTTCGCGCCTGTTGATCTGGTCGCTGATGCGCAGCAGTTTTTGCCCTGCGGGCAGTGCGCCCACGCCAATGCCAAGGGCCGTTTTGAGCGCCCGGTGGGTCAGCAGGTCGGCATAGCGACGTATGGGCGAGGTAAAGTGGCAGTATGCTTGCGAGGCAAGGCCAAAATGCCCTTCGTTAAAAGGTTGGTAACGCGCTTGCGGCATGGCCCGCAGGCAGAGGCGGTTGACCAGAAATTCCTGATCCGTACCCTGCACGCGGGCAAGAATGCCTTGCATGGCGGCAGCATCGGGCCGGGGCGGCAGGTCTTCCATACCCACACCGGCAAGGGTGTCAAAAAGGCTTTCGAGCCGTTCCGGGTCGGGCAGGGGATGCACGCGGTATAAAAAGGGCATGCCCACATCGCGAAGGTAGCGCGCCACAGCTTCGTTGGCTGCGATCATGAATTCTTCAATGAGCCTGTGGGCATCGTGCCGCTGGCGGTGCCCGATCCAGACCACCCGCCCGGCTTCATCCAGGCGTCTGTCTGCCTCTGGCAGGTCAAAATCAAGGCTGCCGCGTTGGCGGCGGGCATCGCGCAGGGCCGCATACAGGGCAAAAGCCCTTTGCAGCATGGTGATGACTTCTTCCCCGCGCGGGTTTTCGCGCAGGGTTGTAAGGGATGCGGCGTCATTGT
>QKDT01000041.1 GCA_003251995.1 Desulfovibrio desulfuricans | reverse complement strand
GTATTGCCTTGCTGATTATAAGCCTGTTTGCGCAAAACCGCTGGGCTTTCATTGTCAGTTTGACGCTCTGGATGGGTTTTGTGGCGTACCGCATCACGGTTTCGCGCTATGTGTATGTGTGGTTTATCAGCGGATATGTTTCTTTGCTCATCGCTGCCTATGTTACCTCGTCTTCGCAGGATATTTTTTATATCGCCGTGCTGCGAGTGCAGGAAACAGCGCTGGGCATCTTGGTGTATACAATCGTCTCTGTGTTTATCTGGCCTCAAAAAAGCTCGGTTGACCTTGATCGGCTGTTTATACGGCTTTTGGAAGCGCAACAGCGAGCCGTTGAGCAATATTTTTCTCAGATGCTTGCCCCCGGCGACAAGCCGCTTTCTGAAAATTTGTATGGCCTTGAAGCCCAGTTTATCGCCCTGTGGCGACGCAATCTCGACTCTACGGAAACTGAGCGGTTTGAGGTTTATGAATCACGGGGGTGGTGGCGGCAGCTCATAGCCCAGAGCGAGGAGCTGATGGAAGCCCTTGAGCTGTGGCGGGAAAGCCTGGCGGACATCCGGCAAATAGATGTTGCAGCCATTTTGCCCGATGTAACAAAATTTCGTCTGTCCATAGCCAAAAGGCTTCAGCAGATATCGCTGCTCATGACGGAGGGCGCAGCCCAACTGCCGCCGCGGGTCGGGCTGCCCGTTGATCTGAAAAAGTTAAAAGAGCTTCCGCACCGTCAGCAGGCCGCCGTGTACAACACCCTGCACATCCTGCGCCGCATAGAGCGCTTGACCGACGCCATCGGCACAAGCACGCACATGCTCAGATTGCCGCGTAAGGAGCGCATTGTGCGGGCGCCAAAAATTCCCCGGGCAGTCACCAGGCTGCCGGATGCGGACAGTATGGCGGCGGCAATTCGCAGTATGACGGGCCTCATGATGGCTGCCCTCATCTGGATATATTTTGATGTGCCAGGGCACATCTCGTTTATTGTTTTTGAGGGCGTGCATTCGCTCATTGGGCTTACTTCTCCACAGATGAACTGGGCAAAATTTTTCTTTGTTCAGAGCAGGGGGATTGTGATCGCCGGGATTCTTTACGTATTCGTGCTGCCGAAGCTTTCGGGATATTTTGAATTATCCGTTCTGTTGTTCGCATTAACGGCAACACTCTATTATGTTTTTTGGGATCAAAAAATGACCATGCTCAAAATGAGCAGCCTGATGCCTTTTTTGCTGCTGGCAAACATTCAGCTCCACCCCGCATACAATTTTGCAACATTTGCAAACAATATAACGGGCATGCAATTCAGTGTTCTGATCGCGGCGCTGGCATCCGGCATTCCGTTTTGTCAAAGACCAGAAAAAATGTTTTTGCGCACGGTTACGCGGTATTTCAGGCAAACAAGCCAATTGGCTACTACCTTTACGCAGCAGCATGTGCAGCAAAACAGCAATCTGCAACAGCTTAAAATCATGGTTGTCAAAATGCGGGGCGCAGCCACCAAGGCCGGTGGATGGATTAACGGGGTCAACAGCGAGGTACCCGGTCGTCAATCCAACGCCGCCGCGCTGGTTGCCAACCTGAATACCATCACGTGCCGCTGCAAAATGCTGGTGGACGCAGGCAGGCAGCGCCATGTTTTGTGGGGGTATTGCGCCGAGCAGGCAAAAGCCTGGGAAACAGCCATCGCCGAAGCGCTTACGCCGTGGACGCGGTGCAGGTACAACGCTGCCGCCATAGAGGATATGCGCGCACGCCTGGCAAAGCTTGAAGCCGACATGGAAACGACCCTGGCTATACTCCCTGAAGAAATTTCCAACGATGCCTATGTGGCGTCTTCTCGCCTGCTTGGCAGTTATAGGGGGCTGTACAGATCCCTTATTTCATATGCGGAGCAGGCCGTGTCGTTTGACTGGAACTGGTGCAAGGAATCACGCTTTTGAACTGTATCTGAGGAACACTATGCTGACCCCGTGTGAACTTAATCTGGGGGGAGTTTATTTTCCCCCGCTGTTGGTGGCTGCAACCATTGGCCTTGCTGCAACCTATGCACTGACCAGAGCGCTGAATTATTACCGTTTATCACGGTATTTTGCCTCGCCGCCCTTGGTGTTTTTGTCTATGGCAGTCATTTTTTCTGGTCTGATAGAAACATTTATTTTCAGGTAGCCCCATGAGCAACCGTTCCAAAAAGCTTCTTTTCACCTCGTTGCTGGTTGCTGGTGCCGCGCTTGTTCTTCTTTTTGAGTATTGGCACTACGCCTCAAATCCATGGACCCGCGACGGGCAGGTGCGGGCCACGGTCATTCAGATTGCAGCACGGATATCCGGCCCCATTGTGAACCTGCCCATTACGGACAACGCCTTTGTTCATAAGGGTGACGTGCTTTTTGAAATAGACAATCGTACATTCCGCGCCGCGTTTGATCAGGCAAAGGCCAACCTTGATCAGGCGTATGACCTGGTCAAAAATCGCAAGGAGCAGGTCAACAGCGCAGAGGCGGCCTTGCAGCAGGCGCATGCAAGCGAGCGGGATGCTACCTTTGGCGTTACCAGCGCAAAGGCGCATGCCGAGGTTGCCGCCAGCAATCTGCGGCGTAATCAGAACCTGGTGGGGCAGGGGGCCATTTCCAGGCGCGATTTTGACACATCCAGAGAGACTGCCATAACCGCAGAGGCCAAACTGCATCAGGCGCAGCTTCTGCTGGATAAAACCAGATCCGCAACCATTCAGGCAGAAGCGGAGCTTGCCAAGGCAAAAGCGCAACTGGGCGACCCCGGGCAGGATAACCCGGCGATCCGCGAGGCTGCTGCGCAATGGGAAGCCGCAAGACTTAATATGGAATTTACCAAGGTTAGGGCTCCAGCAGATGGCTATGTGAGTAACCTGACCCTGCGCGCTGGCAGCCAGGTGGTTGCCAACCAGCCCGTGCTGGCCCTGATCGACGCCAGCAGCTACTGGGTCGCTGGCTACTTTAGGGAAAGCACCATCGGCAATATCCGCACAGGCGACAAAGCCGTAGTGACGCTTATGACCTACCCGGATACCGCGTTGACCGGTGAGGTTGAAAGCGTGGGCTACGGCATATCGCA
>QKDT01000172.1 GCA_003251995.1 Desulfovibrio desulfuricans | reverse complement strand
AAAAAAATGAGATGGGTGATGGTTTTCCTTGACAGGGGAGTAGAACATCCCTATCCATTTAGAAAATGAATTTCATTTTTAAATAAGGCGCAAATAAGGAGCACGTCATGAGTAAGGTACTGATAGTTTTTGGTTCCAGCACCGGTAATACGGAAAGTATCGCCGACAAGCTCTCTGAGCTGATTACTGCTGGCGGGCATGAGGTCAAGCTGCTCAACGCGGCGGACGCATCGGCAGAAAACCTTGCAGAAGGCTACGATGCCGTGCTGTTTGGCTGCTCGGCCTGGGGCATGGAAGACCTGGAAATGCAGGACGACTTTTTGCCCCTGTTTGAAGACTTTGAAAGTATGGGGCTAAAGGGCCGCAAGGTTGCTGCCTTTGCCTCTGGCGATCAAGAATACGAACACTTTTGCGGCGCTGTGCCTGCCATTGAAGAACGCGCCAAGGAACTGGGCGCGACCATAATCGCAGACGGCCTCAAGATGGAAGGTGACGCCTCCAACGACCCAGATGCCATTGCCTCGTTTGCCGAGGATGTGCTCAAGCAACTGTAATCAGTTGCAAGGCGTTAAGTCTCTTGGCTGCGCCATTGGCCCGCTGTTTTTCAGGTAAGAGTTATTCTGCCCTGATAACAGCGGGCTTTCGCATCTCCATTGGCAGCTTTGCTGTGTGCAATCCCATGGTGGCAACGGAATAACCGTCTGGCATTTTAAGCGCGTGAACTGTGCTGTGATGCGTGGCAGCATGGAGTGGAGCCCTCTTGCCAAACCCTTTCGTCAAGTGCAGAATTGCCCTCCGCAGAAGCGAAACGAAACGGATAAGCGAGGAGTTCATGGCAATTCTGGTTTGCGGCGGCGCAGGGTATATCGGCTCTCATAATGTGCGCGCCCTCTTGGAACGTGGCGAAACGCCCGTGGTGCTTGACAATTTTCTTACCGGACACCGAGGATCTGTTCCGCAGGGTGTGCGCCTTTACTCCGGCGATATGCGCGACCCCGCTTTGCTGGATACCATATTTTCTGAACAGCCCATTGAAGCTGTGTTGCACTTTGCCGCCTGCTCGCTGGTGGGCGAAAGCATGGAGCAGCCGCTTAGATATTTTCAAAACAACATGCACGGTATGATGGTGTTGCTCGAGGCCATGGTGCGGCATGGTGTGGATAAAATAGTGTTTTCATCCACGGCTTCGGTGTATGGGGAGCCTGATAGCGTTCCCATTCCTGAGCACGCCCCTCTGCGCCCCACCAATCCCTATGGCGAAAGCAAACTCGCCATGGAGCGCATGATGCATTGGGTGGGCAAGGCGCACGGCATCCGTTCTGTTATCCTGCGTTACTTCAACGTAGCGGGGGCCTGGGCGCAGGGCATTATCGGCGAAGACCACAGGCCGGAAAGCCATCTTATACCCATCATCCTACAGGTTCCGCTGGGCAAAAGGCCCCATGTGACCATATTTGGAGATGATTATCCCACGCCTGATGGCACCTGCATTCGCGATTATCTGGATGTGATGGAACTGGCTGACGCTCATATGCGCGCGGTGGATTATCTGCGTGGGGGCGGCGGTAGCGAAATTTGCAATCTTGGCAACGGCACGGGGTTCTCTGTGCGGCAGATGGTGGAAGCGGCCCGGCGGGTTACTGGGCATGATATCGCCGTGAGTATTGGGCCGCGCCGCCCCGGCGACCCTGCACGCCTGGTGGCTTCCGCCCAGCGTGCGGCAGATGTGCTGGGCTGGACAGCCCGGGCAGACATAGACAGCATCATAGCCTCAGCCTGGAGCTGGCATCTGCGCAACCCCGAGGGCTTTGCCGAATAGCCAGCCGGTTTTTATAGCAATTATTTGCGCGTGTTTGCTATGCGCCTGTCCGTTTAGCGGATGGGCGCTTTTTATTTGCGCACCCAAGTATGGGCATACATTGCTACGGCCCCTCGACAGTCCTGCCCTTGTGCTTATGTAGAATATATGCGCAACTTGCGCAGGGAGGAACCATGCCCAGATTTGGACGAAAAAGTTATCTCCTTCTTTGTTCATTTATGCTGTTAGCGCTGCTGATTTTGCCGCTCATAGCGGCTGGCGCGACGTCTTCCGCTCCGGAGGTTTCAATGCAAAACACCTATTCCATGCCGCCGCTTACAGGTCAGGAGGCGGACGTGCTGTTGCGCAAGGCTACAGAGCCGCCCTACATGGGCAAATATCTCAATAATCATGAGGCGGGAACCTACATCTGCCGTCAATGCGGCATGCCGCTGTACTATTCGCAAGACAAATTTGAATCTGGCTGCGGCTGGCCCAGTTTTGATACGGAAATACCAGGTGCCGTGCGCCGTGTGCCAGATGCCGACGGACGCAGGGTTGAGATTGTCTGCGCCAACTGCGGCGGGCATTTGGGGCATGTATTTGAAGGCGAAGGGTTTACAGAAAAAAATACCCGGCATTGCGTCAATTCGCTGTCCATGAGCTTTGCCCCGGCGGGTAGTGAGGAAGAAAAAGCGGCAATGACCAGATTGGCTGCAAAGGTAGAATCTTCTGCCGCCAACGGTGCCGCAGCAGTAATGGCAAGCAACTCTTCAGGTCAGGCTATTTCCGGCGGTTGCTCGGCAACGGCGATTGTTGCTGGCGGCTGCTTTTGGGGCGTGGAAGACGCCTTTCAAAAAATGCCCGGAGTGTGCGAGGCTGTCTCTGGCTATACGGGCGGGCATACGGTCAATCCCAGCTATGAGGATGTGTGCCGTGGCGACACGGGGCATGCTGAGGCAGTGCTGGTGCGCTTTGACCCCAAGCGCGTGAGCTATGAGCAGATTTTGCGCCGTTTTTTTGAAGTCCATGATCCCACCCAGCTCAATCGGCAGGGGCCAGACTGGGGCGAACAGTACCGTTCCGCAGTGTTTTATCAGGGGGCCGAACAAAAGGCCGTGGCAGAAAAGTTGATGGCCCGTCTGCATGAGCTTGGCTACAAGGTGGTTACACAGCTTGAGCCTGCGGGGCCTTTTTACGAGGCAGAGGCCTACCATCAGGATTTTGCCAGCCGTACAGGGCGCGGTGCGTGCCACTTGTCGGTACCGCGTTTTTCGCAACGGGCTGAC
>QKDT01000087.1 GCA_003251995.1 Desulfovibrio desulfuricans | reverse complement strand
CCTACGGATGTTCTTTCCAAGGTAGACGACTGCATCTGGAAGATTACCGACACGGTTGATTTTCTTGCCGGGCGCATAGAAGTGCTGGTCAGCGACTACCTGCAAACGGTCTACCCGGCATTTTTGGGTGGCATGGCCCGCTATGCCAACGAATACAAATACGCATGGCACACACCGGGCCACATGGGCGGCGAGGGTTTTCTCAAAAGCCCCGCAGGTGTGGCCATGCACAAGTTTTTTGGCGAAAACGTGTTCCGCGCCGATCTTTCCATTTCCGTACCCGAGCTTGGCTCCCTGCTTGACCACAGCGGGCCTGTGGGTGATGCCGAAAAAAATTCGGCAAGGGTATTTGGGGCAGACATAACCTTTTATGTGCTCAACGGCACTTCCAACGTCAACCAGATCATCTGGCGCAGCCAGGTTTTGCGCGACGACATCGCCTTTGTTGACCGCAACTGCCACAAATCACTCAACTATGCCATGGTCATTACCGAGGCCTACCCCGTGTACATGCCCCCGCGGCGCAACAAGCGCGGCATCATTGGCCCGTGCAACCTCTCCGAATTTTCAGAAAAAAGCATCCACAAAAAGATTGCCGACAACAAGCTGATACCCGACTCGCTCAAAAACTGCCGGGTAAAAATGTCGGCCCTCACCAATTCCACCTACGATGGGCTGTGTTACAATGTAACAACCATCAAAAAACAGCTTCGCAAAAGTGTTGATAACCTGCATTTTGACGAGGCATGGTTTGCCTACGCCCGTTTCAGCCCCATGTATGAAAACCATTACGGCATGACAGATGCTGACAGTACAGGCGACCACCCACCCATCTTTTGCTCGCAGTCAACCCACAAGTTGCTCACGGCCTTTTCACAAGCCTCCATGCTGCACGTAAAACACGGCACGCATGACAGAATCAACGAGGACGAGCTTAACGAATCCTACATGATGCACGGCTCCACCTCGCCGCAATACAACATGATTGCCTCGCTTGATGTGGCAACCAAGATGATGGACGACCATGGCGATGTGCTGCTGTGCGACACCATCACCGAGGCCGTTCGCATCCGCCGCAAGATTACACTTGTGGAGCGGGAAATGACCGCAAAGGGCGACTGGTTCTTCAGCATGTGGCAGCCAGGCAAGGTTCCCTATCAGGGCGGCATGCATGATTTTTTGGAAGTACCCGCCGAATATCTGGCAACAAACCAGCAGCCCTGGGTTTTGAGCAGCACGAACAACTGGCACGGTTTTAACGACATTGAGCCAGATTACGTCATGCTTGACCCCATCAAGCTCACCTTCATCACGCCCGGCCTAGCGGAAGACGGCACAATGGCAGACACGGGCATTCCCGCCGCCATCGTCACCAACTACCTTATCCGCCACCGCGTAGTGTGCGAAAAGACAGATTATTATTCCTTCCTGCTGCTCAACTCCATTGGCACCACCAAGGCCAAGGAAGGCTCGCTCATATCTGGCCTGCTCAAATTCAAGCAGCTCTATGACGCAAACGCCCCCCTGTGCGTCGCCCTGCCCGACCTGTACGCGGCCTATCCCGAAACTTACGCGGGTGTTGGCCTCAAAGACCACTGCCATGCCATCCATTGCCACTTCCGCAAGCACAAACTCCTCGACAAAATGCAGGCCGCCTTCCAGGGCATTCCCGATCAGGCCATGCGGCCCGCAGAAGCATACCACGAAGTTGTACGCCGCAATGTGGAATATGTGGAACTGAGCGATCTGCGCGGGCGCGTCCCGGCGGTGATGATTGTGCCCTACCCGCCAGGAATTCCTGTCATGATGGGCGGCGAAGTGATGAACGAGGCCGCCGAACCCATATTTGCCTACCTTGAGGCACGCCAGGATTTTGAAAACGTCTTCCCTGGCTATGAGAGCGACATCCACGGAGTAGAACGCATAGAACGCGATGGCAAAAAATATTTCAGTGTTCTGTGCCTGAAAAAATAGCCCATCCATTGGCTTGCCCCCCAAGCGCCGGAAACATCTTTAACCGCAGCACAAGGATGGAAACCATGGCCTCAACCGGCACGAAAAAACTTGGCCTTTTCGCCTGCGTCACCGTTGTGGCGGGCAACATGATGGGGTCTGGCATAGCGCTTTTGCCCGCGAACCTGGCGGGCATAGGCAGCATATCGCTTATTGGCTGGCTTGTGGCAGTGCTTGGAGCCATGGCCCTTGCCTATGTGTTTGCCCGGCTGGGTATGGAAGACCCGCAGGATGGCGGCCCCATCGCCTACGCCAGCGAAATCGGGCCGGAGATGGGCTACCAGACCGGCCTGCTGTATTATCACGCCAACTGGATTGGCAATCTGGCCATAGCCATAACCGGCGTGGATTACCTTTCGGTTTTCTTTCCCGCGCTGGAGCATCCCCTGTGGGCGGGCATCACCTCGCTGGCGCTTATCTGGATATTTACAGGCGTGAATATTCTGGGCGCGGCATGGATAGGCAGGCTGGTTTCTGCGGGGGTTGTTCTGCTGCTGATCCCCGTGTTTATCACTGGCACCGTGGGCTGGCTGTATTTTGACCCAGCTGTTTTTTCCGCCAACTGGCTTGCCGGGGGCAAACCGGCGGGCAGTTCCATCATGAGCGCTGTTGTGCTTTGCATCTGGAGTTTCATCGGGGTTGAAAGCGCCTCGGTCAACACAGCCGTGGTGGAAAACCCCAAGCGCAACATTCCCCTTTCAACCCTCATCGGCACAGCCCTGGCGGGGCTTGTGTACATACTTTCGTGTACCGCCATATCAGGCATGTTCCCCGCTAAACAGATGGCGCAATCCGGCGCGCCTTTCTCGCTGGCGATGGGGCATATCTGCTCTGGCCTGCCGCTGGCCCATCTGGTGCCAGACTTGGTTTCGGCGGTCACCGCCTTTGCCTGCCTTGCATCACTGGGTTCATGGATAATGCTTCTCTCAAACGCCGGTTGCCGCGCTGCCGACGACGGCACCCTGCCGCCAATTTTTGGAAGAAAAAATGCCAAGGGCCAACCCGTTGCCGGGCTGCTGCTTTCAGCCTGCATGATGAGCGCTAGGATGCTTTTGATGATGGTCGTCAGCCGCTC
>QKDT01000076.1 GCA_003251995.1 Desulfovibrio desulfuricans | reverse complement strand
GCAGCGGCTGCGGCTTCCGGAGCCGGAGAAGCAGCGGCTTCCACCACTGCTTCCGGAGCAGGGGCGGGGCTTTCCTCTACCACCGGGGCGGCAGGGGCTTCTGCCTTAACTTCCACAGGAGCCTCAGCCTTGGGTTCCTCAGCCTTCGGGGCTTCGGCCTTAGGCTCTGCGGCAACCTCGACCTTGGGAGCTTCGACCACAGGAGCCGCGGCAACTTCAACAGATGGTGCGGCAGGGGCCTCGGCCTTGGCTTCTTCAGCCTTGGGCTCTTCAGCCGCACGACCAGCAGCGGTTACAGAAGCACGGGGGCCGGGTTCTGCCACTGCGGCTGCCGGTTTTGCCGGTGCGCCTTCAACAGCAGGCTTCTTTTCCGGTGCCGGGGCTTCCACCACGGAACCATCGGCAAGCACCAGCGAAAGAGCGTGCGCGGGGCAGGCTTCCATGCAGGCGGTAATACGCTTGCCGTTTTCCATGCGCCAGGCGCGGCACATGTCGCAACGCACCGCAACTTCGCGGCGGGCGCGCTGGGCAAGAGTTTCACCATCATCGCCGTCCACGGAGGGCATGCCGATGGTGTCAAGGGTTATGGTGCCGTAAGGGCATGCGGCGATGCACATCTTACAGGCCACGCAGTATTGTACGCGCATGATGATGCGTCCATCGGCATCCTGCTGCAACGCGCCGGTGGGGCAAACATTGGCACAGGGTGCGTGGTCGCACTGGTGGCAACGCACGGTGGTTTTAAAGCCGTCGGCCTTGACCACCTGTACGCGCGAAACCAGTTCGTCGCGGTGTTTCATGGCCTCTTTAAAGCTCATGCCGTGGTGGGCGGCAATGCAGGCCACTTCGCAGCGGCGGCAGGCGCGGCATTTGTCGGGTACGACCTGGATATGTTCAGTCATGGTCCGTTTCCTCGGATGCAACGTGCAGGGCCATAAGCGTCATCCCATGACCCCCGTTGAAGTGGATGTTTTCGCCGCCGCAACTGGGGCAGACGAAATGCCGTTGCGTCAGGCTGAATTCATGTCCGCACTGATTGCAGCTACAGGCCAGGGGCGCGCATGTAAGCGTAAGCTTGGCGCCCTCAGCCAGGGTTCCTTCCGCCAGCAGTTCAAAGCAGGCGGTGAGAGTTTGCGCCTCAACACAGGCAAGCAGGCCCAGTTCACACTGAAACTCCTCAATGCGGCTTACCGGTGATTCCGGGTGCGCCGTATTGTGATCGTTCACGGCTTTGATAGCCATGTTCAGTAAGCCCTGAACCAGCGTCGCCTCATGCATGCATCAAACTCCCCAACCTGCCAGCTAGCGTTCGGTGCAGGAAACGCAGGGGTCGATGCTGTTGGTTATCAGCGCCACATCGGCCACCTTGCAGTCACGCATCATGACGCCCAGAGCCTTCCAGTTCATGTAAGAAGGCACACGCCACTTGAGGCGTGAGGGCATATCCGTGCCGTTGGTGCGAATGTAGTAAAACACTTCACCACGCGGGGCCTCGGTGCGGGCGCTGGCCTCAGCCGTGCGGATCTGGCGCATGGGGGCCGTAACCTCGCCATCGGGCATCCGCTCGATGCACTGGCGGATGAGGCTGAACGATTCAAAAATCTCGTGCAGCCGTACCATGGTGCGGGAGTTTACGCAGCAGCCGGATTCCGTAATGGCATTAAAGTTCAGCTTGCCGTATGCGGCGTAAGGTGAATCTTTGCGCACGTCTATGGCAACGCCAGAGCCGCGAGCCACGGGGCCAACCACACCAAGGTGCAGGGCGTCTTGCTTGGGCAGCAGCCCAAGGCCCTTGGTACGACCAAGTACCATGCCGTTGCTGGCGTAGATCTCGCGGATTTCATCCACATGGGGTTCAACCTTGGCGATGGTCTTGAGCATGTAATCCAGCAGTTCGGGCGTAACATTGTACTTTACGCCACCGATGCAGTTTGCAGCCAGGTTCATGCGGTTGCCGTAAACGGTTTCTTTAAGGTCCTGCATCATTTCACGTACTTCCATCACGTGCATGAACAGCGACTTAAAGCCGATGATATGCGCCTGAATGGCGGTGTTGAACAGATGCGAGGCAATGCGCTTGATTTCTTCAGCCACAACACGCAGGTAGCAGGCGCGCTCGGGGATGGTGATGCCGAGCACGTTTTCCACCACCATGCTGTAGGTGAAGGAGTGGCTGTTGGAGCACAGGGAGCAAACGCGTTCGGTAAGGGTGACGTTCTTGACGAGGTTGCGCTGGGTAGCCATGGCTTCCATGCCGCGGTGTACGTGACCAGAGGTCAGCTCCACGTGGCGAACGGTTTCTCCCTCCACCGTGAGGTGAAAATATACCGGTTCCTCAAGGGCCACGTGTACGGGGCCCAGAGGCATGGTGAAGGTGTTACTCATGGTTGCGCTCCTTGTCATTGAGAATGCGTTCCCAGAGGTCGGTGGTGCAGGCCCCGTTCATCATGATGGACAGGGGCACGGCCTCGTTGAGAATGCCTGCGTCAAGCTCTTCATCCAGGAACAGGCGCGTGGGATTGGGGTGGCCTGTCACCTGAATGCCGTACAGCTCCATCATTTCCCGTTCGTGCCAGTCGGCATTGGCAAACAGGGGGGTGATGGAAGGCACAGTGGGCCACTCGCCGTTAAGGGTCACAGTCATGTTGTAAACTACGCCGTCCAGCTCAAAATGGTAGCAAACTTCCTGCATGGGTTCGCTGAGTTGGCGGCGGTTATACGCAGTGGTCATGCACAGGCGGGCGTTGGCATCACGCATGATGGTGGCGGCCTCCTGAAGCATGCGGGGCGTACCCAGCCTGAACCAGTGAAAGGCGTTGCCGAAGCTGTCCGTGCTGTGGTGTACGGCGTCGTCTTCGGTACACAGGGCTGCAAGCCCCTCGATGACTTTGGCGTTGCCGTTGATTGTCTCTTGCATATGTTCTCCGCGGGTATGATCCGCTAATCCTTGGTAGGAGCGGCAGAAGTGACGCTGGTTGCCGCTACGTCGCCGCTTGCGGCGGGCAGCACGCAGGCGTTGCGCTTGGCGTCCTCAATCTGACGGCATTTGGGGCAAAGCTTGCGCGTCAATTCACCGTCGATTTCATGATT
>QKDT01000081.1 GCA_003251995.1 Desulfovibrio desulfuricans | reverse complement strand
AGGGCAATAATTGCCTGTGCTTACAGCTGTTATGTATGATGGGATTGTTACAATTGTGTGCCGCAGGATATTATGTGGAATAAAAGTGAGATAGCTATAAATGCCTGGCGCGCGCAAAAAAAGGGCGCTGCGCATAAGCGCAACACCCTGATGTACAGACTGGTGTGGTGCTGTTAGCCGCGTTTCATGTCGGCTACCAGATTGTCGAGGGTTTTGGCCTGCTCTGCAAGGTCAACCACCGCGCTTGAGGCGGCGTTCATGGCCTGGGCGGTCAGCTCGGCATTGTCGTTGACTTCGACTGTTGATTTCGTCGCTGCTTGCAGATTGTTCTTCGCTTGCTGTGGCGATGGCGCGAACCTGGTCGGCAGTGGAAAGCGCGTTATTGACGATCTCCCGCAGGGCTTCGCCAGATTTGTTGGCAAATTCCGTAGCGGTTTTCACCTGCTCAAGGGCGTTGTCCATACTCAGCACGCTCTTGGTGGTACTTTGCTGAATGGCTGCAATTGCATTGCCCACATCATTGGTGGAAGCCATGGTTTTTTCTGCCAGCTTGCGCACCTCGTCAGCCACAACGGCAAAGCCGCGTCCTGCCTCGCCAGCGCGGGCCGCTTCAATGGCGGCGTTAAGGGCCAGCAGGTTGGTCTGATCGGCAATGTCTGAAATGACATTCATGATGCGGCTGATGGCCTGAGCATGATCGTTGAGCGTGCCCATGTCGTCTTTGAGCGCCAGCGAAACAGAGTGTACACGGTCAATGCTCTGCAATGCCTGTTGCACAATTTTTTCACCGTTTTCCGCATTGACCTTGGTCTGGTCAGACATCTCGGAAGCGGACGAAGCGTTGCTTGCAACTTCGCGCACAGTGGCATTCATCTGGTTCATGGCTGTGGCGGCATCGCCCAGGCGCAGGGCCGACTCGCCCGAAAGATGGTTGGCCTGACCAATATGGGCTTCAAGCTCGTTTGAAGCGGAGGAAATGATCTTAACAACTTCTTCCAGTTGCGTGGCGGCAGAGAGCATGCCCTCGCGGCGGGCGTTTTCCGCCTCTTTGCGGGCTGCTTCGGCCTGCTCGGTGGCTGCCTTTGCCAGGGCTGTTTGCTGCTCGGCTTCTTCACCCTTCTGGCGGGAGGTGCTGATCATCTCCTGCAGGTTACTGACCATGTTCAAGAGGGCCTTGTGCAGATCGGCGAGTTCGCCATAGAACAGCTTGGCGTCAAGATTTACATTGAGATCGCCAGTGGCGACCTTGTCGGCCTCTTTAACAATCAGGTTCAAGGGGCGATTGATGGAGCGCGCAATGGCCCAAGCAATCAGCAGCATGAGCAGGGCCACGCTCAAGGTGATTATTACACTCGCGCGGATGGCGGTATTGGTGGTGGCAAGAATTTCTGCCTCAGACTGGAGCATGATAATTTTCCAGCCTTGGGGGATGGTCAGCACGCTTGCGCGTACTTCCTGCCCGTTAACAAGCGTTTTCAGCGTACCCTTGGTAGTGCTGAACAGTTTGACAAAACCGGGGTCTTGCACATCCTTGCCAATGATTTTGCCGGTCATGTCCTTGTCGCGCGGGTCGCAGAGGATGCGCCCCGTGTTTTCGATCAGCATGAAGTAGCCGGTTTGTCCAAAGTTGAGCTCGGCAAAGCGCTGGGAGAGCCCGTTGAGCGAAACGTCGATGCCCAGAACGCCTGTAAAGTTGCCCTGGCGCGAAAACATCTTGTGCGTGATAGCTACCACCAGCTCGCCGGTGATAGAAAGATAGCTGTCTGCCAGGCCAACCTTTTTTGACGATGCCGCGCGCTGCGTGTACCAGGGTCGTTTGCTGGTATCGTAACCGGCAGGCACCTTGGCATTGTCCGCAGAGGTGGCATAGCTGCCATCGGTATAACCCGCGTACACTTCAACATAGTCATCGGAGCCTTGGTCAAGCCGCACAAGAGGTTGCACGGTTTTAAAGGCATCTACCGAAAGATCGGCACGGGAAAATACATCGGCCTCTTTATTTTGGGAAAAAATGGGAAAAAGCCCCACAGCTTCGGCAATGTAAGGCTCCTGTGCAAGCATGGCAACGTCGCGTTCAGCACTGCTTATGAATGTCTCCACATAGTTGCTCATGAGCCGCAACTGGGTGGTGGCGTTGGTAACATTGGTTTCTTCCGCATAATCGCGCATGGTCTTTACCATGAAGGGCATGGTGCCAACAGCCATAACAACAATGGTAAGAAGAAATCCCAAAATAACACGCAGTCTGATAGTCATAGCAAGGCTCCTGCTCATTCTGAAAATTGGACGGCGTTCAGTCTGGTGGATTGGACGCTTGAAAGAGATATCGGCTGTTTTGTTGGAAGCTTGAGGTGCGAAACGCAAATGTAACCGAAACAGAGCCCAACGGGCGAGGTTCTCTTATGCATTTTCACCTTTGTGCGCAAGAGGTGGAGCAGTTTATTGCTACTTGCGCGCTACCCATGAGTGCGTATACCGTTTAAGAGCAATCCGTCAGTGTTCCCGCGTTGCTATACGATTTTTTGGGCTGTTTGCTGCCCCGCCAATGGCTACGCGCCAAGGGTTTAACTAGCTGATTATTGGGAAGGTTTGCATGAGCGTAAAAAGTTTTTGGAGCACGTGCAGGGTTTCGGGCATTGCCCATAAGGGCGAAGAGTTTCTTAAATTTGTGGGGCCAGGGCTGCTGGTGACCGTGGGCTTTATTGACCCCGGCAACTGGGCTGCAAATCTGGCAGCCGGGGCTGAATACGGCTACACGTTGCTGTGGATGGTGAGCCTCTCTACCTTTATGCTCATTGTATTGCAGCACAATGCCGCTCACCTGGGGATTGTGACGGGCAAATGCATGGCTGAGGCCATAACGGAGTATTTTCCGTGCGCTATTGGCAGGGCAGTGCTGTTTACGGCCTTTGGCGCTTCCGTCATGACCAGCATGGCCGAAATTCTTGGCGGGGCCATTGCCCTGCGCATGCTCTTTTCCATCCCCTTGCCCATTGGTGCAACCCTGACAGCTTTGCTTTCTGGCGCTCTTTTGCTGTTCAATTCGTACAACAAGGTTGAAAAATGGATCATCGGCTTTGTGTCGTTGATTGGCATTGCCTTTTTGTACGAGCTGTGGCTGGTGCCTGCCGGGTGGGTTCCCAAGGCCGCCGTTGGCTGGGTGCTGCCAAGTTTTCCTGATGGTTCCATGCTGGTAATCATGAGCGTGCTGGGCGCGGTTGTGATGCCGCACAACCTTTTTTTGCATTCCGAAGTAATCCAGAGCCGTCAGTGGAATCTTGAGGGCGATGCCTTTATCAAACAAAACCTCGATTTTGAATTTTTTGATACGCTCTTTGCCATGATGGTTGGCTGGGCCATCAACAGCGCCATGATTATTCTTGCCGCGTCTGTT
>QKDT01000317.1 GCA_003251995.1 Desulfovibrio desulfuricans | reverse complement strand
TCAGTTCCATGGATGGCATCTGGGTAAAGTTGATATCCAGGCCCGGCAATTCTGCCTGCCATGGGCTGTATTTTTGCTCGTACAAAGAATTAAGAAGCTTATCCAGGGTTTCCTGGTCAAGCTTGCGGCGCAGCTCCATGTGGTCAAGAATAAGCGGGGCCTTGTCTGAGGGATTGTCGCCATTTTGGGCAGGTTCAAGCCGTGCGGCCCAGACCATACCTGCAAACCCAAGGCTGGCAAGCACAGCATCGTTGTCGTCACGCTGCGGCGAGGCGTTCAACAGTGAGCATACGTCCTTCATGGGCATGCCGGGGCGAAAACGGTCAAGTGCGCATACCGGGCCTGCATCCGGCCCTGGCAGCAGGTTTTGCGCTTCGCCTGCAAGGCGTTGCGGTTCGCCCTTGGTCGCGGAAAGTTCAAGCACTGGTTTGTCGCCAGCGTGCAGGGTGATGGTTTGCGCTTTGCCCAAAGGCACATTCTTAAAGAGCCACAGGGCAAGGCCGGTATCAACGCGCAGGGTGCTTACCGTCCCTGGGTTTTCAATGTCGTCGCGACCCGCGGGGGGCATGTCGAGCCGTACAAAGTTCATGCTGCGGCCCGTCTGAAATCCCAGGCTCAGAATGTCTTCACCCGTGGCGTTGACGATGGTCAATATTTGCGGTTCCGGGCCGGGTTTTGCTATGTGAGCGGCAGAAGCCGCGCCCACAAAGAGCGAACCAGCCAGCACAAGGCAGATTGCCGTGTATATGCGAAGAAACCAGATATCCTTGGTCATGACGCACTCCATAATTTTTTCTTGTGCTTGCATGATAACAGAGCGCGGGGCTGACCTGCAAGCGGCTCAGGCCGTCAGCGCTGCCAGATGGCAACCCGCAGGACTATTGCAGTCGATTATAGGCACACTTTACGCCTGCGCCCAGCATTGGTATGGTTGCCCGCGCTGATGACTATTCAGCCTTTCTGCGTCTTTTGCCGTAACAAACCCCAACATCAGGAGATTCCATGCCTCCCGCTACACGTAAGCCTTCATCGGATCAGGCAAATGAAAAAAAATGCCTGTGCCTGCGCCCTTCATCCTTGCTGGCAGCGGGCTTTCTGGTGGTGGCGGCAGTGGTGCTGGCATACCTTGGGGGTGTAATGAGCGGCAGGGCCTACTGGAAGGCGCATCCGCAGCCCATAGCCGCTGGTGTTTCTTCCCCCGCGTCTTCCACGGGCGATGACAACTCTGACGGGGCCAGTGGGCAGGGCGACTCCGACGACGGCACCGCAGAACCCCGGCAAAAAGTGCTGGCTGCGGAAGAACTGCGTTTTGCCCGGGTGCTGCGTAACGACGCCGCCACGGGTGATGCGCCCCTAAAGCCCTTTCCGCCTGTAACTCCAGCGCCGGTAAAGCCCGTAACCGTGCCCCAGGCAAACGGCGCGGCAGGTGGGCAGGGCGCAGCTCAGGGGCACCCGCCAGCACCCGCCAGCGCGCAGCCTGCTGGCATAGTAAAGCCGCAGCCATCAGGGATGTCTGATTATGTGTTCCAGGTGGGCGCGTTCAAAGATGCGGACTCTGTGGATTCTTTGCGGCAGCGTCTGGAGGGCCGAGGGATGCGCACAAAGATGGAGCGCTCCGGCAAGCTGTATGTGGTGCTGGTGTTGTTGCGCGGGGATGAGGCCCGGGCTGCGGAAGTTGTACACTCTGCGGAAAGCATGGGGCTGGGCAAGCCTATTCAGCGCAGCCGCAAGCCTGTGTTGCAATAATACGTTCTTGTTTTTTACATTGCCGTTGCCTGCTGCTGTCTATTGCGCAGCAGGCAAAAAACGGGGTTCAATACTGCCACGCACCGTATGTTTTGTTGGCAGCATCGTGGGATTTGATCCCCCACGCAGTGCCGTGAGCAGGTCTTCGGCCCGGTCAACATCCCCACTGCATAGCACAGCCATATATAAGCCCGCCTGAGGGTCGGCTCCCACCACGCAAGCCGTGTCTACCCCCAGCGCGTCCTTTCCTCTAAAAACATATTGGGCATCGGCTCTGCGCACAGGCTCTTGCACCCCTGTGGCAGCGCGCAGCAGCCCCGCCACATCAGCCGCGTCTGGCGGCCCTGCGGTTTTGCCCACCATTATGCGCGCGTGAACGGCCTCCTCCGGCCCCGTGAGCGAAAGAATCCAGTTGCCAGCCACGGTTGACGGCGGTTCGGCCTGCCAGCCCTGAGGCAGCTCCAGCGAAAACCAGCCGTAGTCCTGGGCTTGTGCATTTGGCGCGCCCGTCAGCAAAGCCAGCACCATCACCACAGGCGCCATAGCCCGCAGACATGAACTGAACGGAAAATGAAAAGGCATAGTAATCCTCTGCGGGTGGGGTGCCGCGCTTAGTCGTTGAGTTCCAGCCTGGGCGGCTGCCATGTACCTTTGCCCAGCGGCAATACAGAAAGCCCCGTTGTTTCAGGCCAATAAAGGCGCATCACAAGAAAAATTGGGCCATTGGGCGCTGGCAGCCAGTTGCTTTCATCCGCTTTGCCTGGTGAATCACGCTGAATCAGTATGGTAAGCGAACCATCTGGGTTTTTGCGCATATCAGGCAGCATGGGCGAATTGATCAGGTAGCGGTCTATGGGGTTCTTGATGAGCAACTGGGTGTTACCATCATACATGGTCACAGACCAAAAGGCTTTGGCGGGGGGATACTGCCCAGCAGGAATGGTAAGGCGATATTTGTGTTTGCTGCCGTCAAGCTGGGTGCCGTCCGTAAGGGTTCGTGTCATGGGGTACACGGCTTCGCCCGCGTCGTTGCCGTAGATGCCCGCTCTTGCCCCGGCAGCACGAATGAGCCAGTTGCCGTTAAAATACTGCCTGTTGCCAAAGGGTGAGCTCATCTTCCAGCCGTTTACGCGTACGCCAGGTTTTTTGACGTTGCCATTTATCTGGTCATCCCCTTTTTGCATGCCGCGTAACAGGGCGGCCTGACGATCCTTGGGCAAGGCCTCAAACGCAAAGTGTTTGCCCGCAACCACGCCAATGCTGGCAAGTTTGGTGCGGATTGCCACTTCTTCCGGCCCGGCAGGGGCAAACTGCAGTGCAAAAGCCAGATAATCGAAAAATTCCGGCTTCAA
>QKDT01000194.1 GCA_003251995.1 Desulfovibrio desulfuricans | reverse complement strand
TTGGGCCGCCGCCATGTCTGAAACACGCCAGCTTGCGCAACAGCAAGGCTTCACCGTGTCGGCGTGGATGTACCCTGGCGGTGATTACGGTCAGATCAGCCTTGCTGGCACTGCACAGATCCGCACTGCCTACACGGAGGCCGCGCGGCAGGAATTTGCCGTGGCCTTTGTGCCCACGGCAAACGGCTATCACACCAACAGCCTTGATCCCATGTTTGTTCCTGTGCGCAATGTGTATGTGCAGCTTGATGACAAGGCCATTGTGTCCATGCCGCAAAACCATCCCACCCGGCTTGCGGTGCAGACCGAGGGCTTGCTGGCGAGTTGGCACGGGCAATTGCCGCGGGCAGAAATGCTTTTGGCCCGCGCCGCCACACTGGGGCTTTCTCCTGCGGACAACGCCTATTACCGGGCGAGCAACGCACTGTTTGACGAGGACGCCCCCTATGCCAACGAGCTGGCGCGTGAAGCCAAAAGGCTCGACCCCGATAACCCTCGTACTGACGAGCTTATTGACCGCGCGCAGCGCCTCCTGCGGCCCAGAGCTTCGTTCAGCCCCCACGGCTGGACAGATAATGCCGGGCGCAGTTTTGCAGAATACGAACTCAAGGCGTCCACCTTCTTGCAAGAGAATCTGTCTGCGCAGGCCTCGGTATCTGATCTGTGGTGGAAGAGCGACCACAATACCTTGCACGGTCATGCTGTTGGCGTAGGGTTGAGGTATTTCCCCTTCAAGCAGCACTGGCTTGACCTTATGGTGCGCGATGTGCAGCCAGACAGCGGATCTTCCTTTTTGGAAGCGCGGGCGTCGTGGCGCGGCGTTTATTCGTTTGACACCCTGCGTATCAACGGGCCGTATACGATCACGTACAACCGTCAGTCAATTGAAACGGCAGAAAGTGTTAAGAAGGGCGTTTACGCCGACCGGCTGGGCCTGAATACCGAGGCCCGCATACTGGATTGGGGTGTATTGCAGGCCGAGATATTCGGCACGCAGCGCACGGATGGCAACCGCACGGTGGGCGGCACCATCAGCCCCCGTTATATCCTGTGGGATAAGCCACAGCTTCAGGTGGGCTACCTGTTCAGTGCTGCCGACAGCGACAGAAACCCTGCTGACTATTATGCCCCGCAGGAATACGTTAACCACATGGCTGTAGCCTCCTTTGACGTGGCGCTTCTGGATCAGATGCACCTGCGCGGCTTTGCCGGTTACGGCACCGCTGTTTCCAAGGGTAAATCGTGGGAGCAGGTTCTGCGCTACAGTATTGACTTGAACTGGGTGCCTGCCGAAAACTGGAGCATAGCCCTTGGCTACAGGCGCTTGGAGTTGCCTGATTACAACATGGACGAATATTCATTGAACCTGCAATACGTCTTTTAAGGACGTAGTTTGTCAGCGTTAGGCCACAGTGCCCGGCTGCATCAATCAGCCAGGGCCGTCATGCCGGGGAGGTTGCCATGAAATGTCTGCGTTCTGCCCTTCAGGCGGGTTTGCTTGTATTGTCTTTTTCGGTTCCGGCTGTTGCCGCTGATGCCTGGATAGCGGATTGGGACATGCCCAACGGCCTTGCAGAGCTGCGCCAGGGTAATTTTAAGAATGCGCTCATGTTTGCCGCGTATTTTGACAAACAGGACAGGCCCTTTCTTACCAGCGACATGAAAAAGGCCTTGCTTAACGGGCTTGGCACATCGCTCAAGCCGGGGCAGGGCGTCTATCTTTCCATAGTTAATGATGTGGTTGAAGCCCCAGGCAAGTCTGTGCAGAAAGACCCTGGCCTTGTGAGCCGACTAATGGCCACAAATGCCAGCCGCGCTGCCCACCGTGCCGACCTGCTGGCCCTGCTGGCGGCCTATCCCTTTGCCGGTCTGGAGCTTGATTACGAACGCGTGGGCATGGATGACTGGCCCAAACTGCTGCAATTTGCGCAAGAGCTTTCTGCAACGCTGGCGGCTCAGGGCAAAAAGCTGCGGCTGGTCATGGAGCCAAAGCAAAAGTATCTGCAAGGCACGCTGCCCGCTGGCCCGCAATATGTGGTCATGGCCTACAATCTCCATGGTGGGCACAATGGGCCTGGGGCCAAAGCCGATGACGCCTTTTTGCGAAAGCTGGCCCAATGGTGCTCCCACTGGCCTGTAAAGCCCGGTCTGGCATTGTCTGCTGGCGGGTTTGCATGGACTGGGCGGGGCGTTGTGGACCTCACAGAACGCAAGGCCGCCGCATGGGCACAGGGCGCTGGCGTGCAACCAAAGCGCGATTCGGCGAGCTATGCACTGTTTTTTAAAGCTGCGGACAATGCGCCCGGCAGCCCACTGCTGGCAAAAGGCGGAACAACAGGTGCCATTTGCGAGATTTGGTATGCAGACGGCGCAACGCTTGCTCACTGGGCTGACGTGGGGCGCAGCCTTGGCTTTGGCGATGTGAGCTTATGGCGGCTTGGCGGCAATACACCTGAATCCATCGAAAAAATTTCAGGAAAGTAGCAATGTTGTACCATCCGCAAAATAGTGATTATCGAGCGCGTGGATATGCCATCAGAGCTATCTTGTGCTGCCTGACAGCGTTGTTGCTGTGCGCCAATCCGAGCGCGGTTTTGGCGGTCGTGGCGCAGCCCTCGCGTACGATTTATGTGGGAGCTGGCTCTAATCACGGCAACGGTTTTAGTGCCGATAGCCCCCTGGGCAGCATAAACGCCGCCTTAAAAATAGCCCGCAAGGGTGATGTCATCGTGGTTGCACCCGGCGAATATAAAGAATCCATACGGGTTACGACAGCCGGAATCACCGTGCAGGGCAGCGCCCCCGGCGAAGGCGCGCCACAAACTACCATTGCCGCCCCGGCTGGAAAGCCCGTATCTGTTTTGACCGACAGCGCGGACACTGTTTGGCGCGGTATTGCCTTTCACATTGAGGGTAATGCCGCTATTGACTTGCGCGGTTTCAACGGGCGGTTTGAGTATTGTTACTTTACCTCCCAAAGCTCTGTTCCGGGTATCGAGATTTATGGCGGTAACCCCGTGTTCAAGGGGAGCACTTTCATGGGGGGCGCAGAGCCTACATCCATGCTGGCACTCAATGGACAGGCTGGACGAAAAAGC
>QKDT01000422.1 GCA_003251995.1 Desulfovibrio desulfuricans | reverse complement strand
TATCAGCCGGGGTATATCCATAAAAGCGCAGCGGCCTGTAAGAAAAAGATCCACTGCGGCCTCGTTGGCGGCGTTGAGTACTACGCAACGTCCACCACGGTTTTCCAGCACCTGCCTGGCCAGTCCAAGACAGGGAAAAGCGGTTTCGTCCGGCTCATGGAAGGTCAGCGGTTTTGCCGTGAGGTCAAGACCATGCACGTTCACAGGAACGCAGCGGGGCCAGAGCAGGCAGGCGGCAATGGCCATGCGCATGTCTGGCGTACCGAGCTGGGCAAGCTGGCTGCCATCATGAAATTCTACAAGTGAATGCACCACGGATTGTGGGTGAACCAGCACCTTGATGCGATCTACGGGTACACCGTAAAGATGAAAAGCCTCAATGACCTCAAGCCCCTTGTTCATAAGGGTTGCTGAGTCAATGGTGATTTTGGCGCCCATGCTCCAGTTGGGGTGCTTGAGTGCCTGTTCGCGGGTAACGCTTTGCAGGGCATCGCGCGTCCAGCCACGAAAGGGGCCGCCGGATGCTGTGAGGATGAGCCGTGCAACTTCCTGCCCACGTCCAGCAAGGCACTGAAAAATGGCGTTGTGCTCCGAATCTACGGGCAGCACCACGGCCCCGGTGCGGGCGCATACGCGGCGCACAAGGTCGCCAGCCAGCACCAATGATTCCTTGTTGGCAAGGCAGATAACCTTGCCCGCCAGAGCCGCTGCCAGTGTGCCGTCCAGGCCTGCCGCTCCCACCTGGGCAGACAGCACGGTTGATGCTTCTGGCAGGGATGCAAGCTCCGCGTAGCCCTCGCGCCCCACAAGAATACGGGGACGGTAGTCGACGGGCAGGAGGCCTCGCAGTTTTGCTGCGGATTCATCATCCAACACCGCCAGGTGCGGCGGTCGCCATGTCAGGGCCTGTTCCGCAAGGCGCTGCACGTTGCGTGCGCAGGCAAAACCCACCATGCGGAAGGCCTGCGGGTGCGCAGCGGCAACCTCCAGCGTGCTACAACCAATGGAGCCTGTGGAGCCCAGCAACACCAAACTGCGAGGCCATGATTGCTGCCAGTTTTCGCCCGGGGCGTCAGAAATGTAATTGATGGAAGGGCCGCCCAGGCCGGGCCAAAGTTGCGCCATGGTGAGGTTGTCCTTGTATGGGCGCGCGCATTATGCGGCGCCGGTGCGCATAAGATATGTACTGCGGCAAAAAATACAAGCGCCCCCGCATATTGGGGTGCACGGCAGCGTGCTGATCAGCGGGCAACGGCAGTAGGGCTGCAAGCCCTTGCCATTTGTGATGCTGGCTGACAACGCGCCGGGAAACTGGATTTACCCGGCGCGCGCCACCGTCAAATGCTGGCAAAGGCAAAAGGCCTGAGCCCTAAAAAAAGAAAAACCACTGGTCAACAACAGCCACCATGGGCATGGCAAACAACAGGCTGTCCGCCCTGTCGAGAATGCCGCCGTGCCCCGGCAACAGGTTGCCGGAATCCTTGATGTTTACCGAGCGTTTGAGGGCCGATTCAAACAGGTCGCCCAACTGGGCAAAGGCATTGACGGCGATGCCCAGCAGTGCAAAGGAAAACCAGCCCGTCTTGCCATAAATCTGACCGTAAATGGCGCAAAAGATCACGCAGCCCACAAGGCTGCCCACCGCGCCTTCCGAACTCTTCTTGGGGCTGACGCGGGGCCACAATTTGTGGTGCCCAAAGCGCGTGCCCACAAAATAGGCGGTAGTGTCTGAAATAGCCACCGCGGCGATAACAAAGATAAGCTTGGTGGTCGAAAGGTAGGTTGCCGGCAGCAGCAGCAGCGGCACATAGGCCAGACCCGCCATAAAGATACCGCTGGAGGCAAAGGCGTTGTCGTCTTCAACAACATCCCACCTGAAGAGAAAACTCATGGAAGCAAGCACAAAACCAGCGCCAAGACATACCAGCGCGTCTTGCGGGCGGTGCATCCAGGTGAGGCAGATCATGCACCAACCAAGCACTATGGCGCAGACGCGGCTGGGAACACGCCCCGTAGGCCCCCAGAACAGGGAGTAGAATTCCCACAGGCCAAGGGCGCACACAAGCAGAATAACAAAAAGCAGGGGCAGCCCCCGGAGCCAGAGCGCCAGCAGCAGTACAACCGCCAGGGCAAGCCCGGTGAAAATGCGGCGAATATCTATGGATTGGGTTGAAGGATCAATGGGCATCTATTTGCTCCTGTGTTTTACCAAAGCGGCGTGAGCGGGCGGCGTAGGCATCCAGTGCCATGCGGAGCTGCGCGGCGTCAAAGTCCGGCCATGGCACGGGCGTGAAATACAGTTCGCTGTATGCGCACTGGTAGAGCAGGTAATTGCTCAGCCGCTGCTCGCCGCTGGTGCGGATAAGCAGATCGGGGTCCGGTTGCCCGGCGGTGTAAAGATGGTCGCCGAGGCTTTGCTCGGTCACGTCTTCAGGGCGCAGCCCCTCGCGCATCATATTTTGCACGGCACGCACGATTTCGCCCCTGCCGCCGTAATTGAGCGCAAGATTCAAGACCATGCCCGTGCCGCCCTCGGTACGCTTGATGGCGTGACGTAAGGCCGTGCGTTGGGCAAGGGGCATGGCGTCCAGATCGCCCAGAACGCGCATGGAGATTCCCTGATCGACCATGCGTGGCACTTCGCGGCTCAGAAATTCCATCAGCAGGGTGAACAGGGCGCTGATCTCGGTCTTGGGGCGGTTCCAGTTTTCGCTGGAAAAAGTGTAGAGCGTGAGGTGGCGTATGCCCAGCGACCGGCATTCGGTTACGATGGAGCGCACGGTTTCCGCGCCAGCGCGGTGGCCTGCTTCGCGGGGCAACCCGCGTGCCTGGGCCCATCTACCGTTGCCGTCCATGATGATAGCGAGGTGAACGGGCAGTTTATCTGGATGATCCGTCATGCAATAGCCTGTGGTGAAAAGTCCTGCGGGCTTGCGGCCTTGCCGCCAGCAGCAAAGCCGCGCCCCGCAAGCATGTTGCGGGGCGCGCGCAACCCGGGCGGAAAATCCGCCACGGGCTAGATTTCCATGATTTCCTTTTCTTTGGCTGCGCACTTTTTGTCTGCGTCAGCCACGAATTTGTCTGTCAGCTTTTGCACGTCTTCA
>QKDT01000032.1 GCA_003251995.1 Desulfovibrio desulfuricans | reverse complement strand
TTGTGCGCGACAAGTATCCTGAATCTTCCTTCTTGCAAGAAGCGTCGGTTGGGCTTGCCCAGGCCCTGAACAACCAGCGTAAATACACTAATGCTCAGGTTATCCTTGACTTTATAAGCAAGCGCTGGCCCCGATATTACATCGGAGATCCGTCATTTCTCTTTTTGCAGGGTGCCAACGACGAGGCCCTGAATAAACCCGCTACGGCTTTGGCTCTGTATTGGCTCTACTACAACCTTGTGCCGGGCCAAAAGGGCAACGATGACCTGCTCCTTAAGATGGGCGACATGTATACACGCCTTGGCAACAAGGCCGGGGCAGAGTTTTTGTACGATTATCTGACGCGGCATTTTGCGGGAACTCATGCGGCAAATATTGCTAGTCTGCGCCTGGCAGAGGGCGGCATTTACGATTCGCCCATCAATTATGAGGCCATGACACAGGTCTTTGCGCGCGCTGCCAGTGGCAATCTGCCCAAGGTTTACGCCAACCTTGTTGCGGCATCGCGTACCGCGCCAGAATCTGTGCTTGCGCGGCTTAAAGAGGCCATGTGGCTTTATTGGAGCAAGCGTTACACTGAGGCCATGGGCAAGGCTGCCGACTTTATTGACGGGTATCCTGAAAACGCCAATGTGGCTCAGGCCCGCGACATTATCTGGATGGCCTTTCAGAAGGAGCTTGCCAACTCGCTGGCTGAAAAAAATTATGGCCGCATTCTCATTCTCTGGAATGGGTTTCCTCTGGTGCGTGAGCGGTACGGGGCGCTGGATCCACGCATGCGCTATGCCCTTGCGCAGGGCATGCTTGAGCGCGGCAACAGTGAACGGGCGCTCTCCATGCTGTCCGAATTTTTGAAATCGCCCATGGACCCCCAGTATGGTGAAGCGGCCTTTACAGAGTTTTTCAACCGTTACCTTCAGGCCGGAGCCTGGGCCAAGATTCTTGACCTTGGCAAGCTGGTGTCCACCTGGCCCCTTAATCCCCAACTGCGCAACCAGCTAGATTACGCCATGGCGCTCTCGGCCCAAAACCTCAACCTGACAGGGCCAGCCCTCGCCATGTGGCAAAAGCTTGCAGAGCGGCAGGATATTCCTCTTTATCAACAGGCTTACGCCACCTATTTTCTTGCCCGTGATGCAGAGCAACGTAAGGATATTCGCAATTCCTACACATTAAACCGTAAGGTCATTGATCTCTTTACCCAGTTGCAGAATGAGCGCTCTGACAAGGCCGACCCGCAGCGCATCAAGGATGCCATGCTTTCGCTTATGGATATCTGCGAGGTGGCAAACCGAGTGCCGGAAGCGCTGGAATGGCTTGCGCGCTACAATGCCTTTGTGCCGCAAGATTCACCAGAATACCCCGGTCTGCGCTTTCGCGAAGCCAGGCTGTATCGCAAGCTGGGAGATGCTACACGGGCTCAGGCCCTGCTTGAGGATATTGTGCGCAATCATGCTGATTCTCCTTTTGCCAAGGCCGCCACAGCAGAGTTGCATACTTTTGAGGTTTCGCGCGATCTGCAAAACTATCTGCCAGGCGGTGCGGGCAATCAGGCTGCGCCTGCGGGCAACGCTGCCGCCAAGCCATAGTGTTTTTTTATGTATTAGTCGCCGCAACTGACAGTTCTTCCCCCCATTGAAGGTCTGTGCAAACCTGCAGTGCGCCTTTGGCGCATTGTTCGGCCTGGGCATTTTGTCCGCGCATTGCATGCCTTGTCACCTTGGAATATAACCATACACAACAGGGATTCTGCCGTGGGCAGAATCATGTGTGCTGAATCAAAATTCATGGCTATGAAATTTCCCTCATTCTTAAGTTGAATGTGGGGCGTTGCTTGCGCCGTCAGTCTGGGAGGATATATGAACAGAGTGCTTCTTTGTGCTACACTCGGCCTGTTTGTATTGATGGCTGGATGCTCCAGCGCACTGCAAAGAGGAATGCAAGATTCTACCTATGTTTCCACAGCCCGTCCGTCCATCGCCATAAAAGCAGTGAATATGCCCCTGATCACAGGCGGCGAGGTAAATGTAAGCCTGGATGATACTGGCGTTATAGGCGGCTTGTCGTTGAATGCATGGGTCGCTGTGTATGGCAAGGGTGATCCCCAAAGCCCGATCGCCATTGTGGGGTTGGCGGATGTGCCGCGCGGCTGGTATTGGGATGGCGATGGGCAACGCTCCTTTAGTGTTGATAAAGGAGTAGAGATATTCAACAATATTGGATTTGCTGCAAGTACCTATATTGTTGATAGTAAAAGGGACCCGTTTTCTGCCGTTGCAGGGCTGACTGACACGTCAAAGCCCATGAGCTGGCTGGTGCGCGGTTTTGCCGCCAGATACAACTTTAATGAAACCAAGATCATTCTGGAATATCGGGAGCCGCTGCCCGAGAATTTTGCCGGTCAGCAAGCACTGACCGAAAGCAACACAGACCAGCTCAAGGCCTTTGAACAGCGCGCCAGTGCAGCGTTTGCTGTTGCCGCCGCTGCTGAAAGGATGCCGCGGATCACCTCTGGATATGCCAAAAATATACGTAGACAATATATGGATCACCTCTTTTGGGGGACTGCATCAAGGTATGACACATTTGACTTAAAGTAGCATGTGTTGAGGGCAATCTTTCAGCATGTGGGGATTCCGTAAGGGGGCAGCTTGAGAAGTTTTTTTCAAGCTGCCTCCTTCATTTTTGCGTTTGTTGCACGTGCAGCAACCTAAAAAAATGCACAATGATAATACATTCTGGAATAAAGGTTATGTAAAATTTGCAACACAATTTAATATTGAAGGGCATAGTACATTGACGAAACAATAGCTGCTGTGTATGTTCTCCCAATCAGGACGGGAGGGAATTCGACTGTTCTGTCAATGAGCCGATCAGGCGGGTACGCAGCGCGTCAGATTGAGTATGTTGAAGACAATAAAGGGGTAGTTATGGACGATTATCTGAAAGAGGCGCTGGAAATTACCAGGGCGCAAGCTGGCGTTCGCGTTATGAGCGAAGAAGAAATAGCCGCCTTTATACAAAAAGTGGCGCAGGGCATCAAAGCAGTTGCCGAAGGCGAAACGCCTGTGGAGCTGGACAGCGGTGAAATGGCCATTGAAGCACG
>QKDT01000010.1 GCA_003251995.1 Desulfovibrio desulfuricans | reverse complement strand
GACAGGGCTCTCGCGCATTTCATTAAAGAAATATTTTGATTACCTCTCAACCACTGGCAAGCTTGATAATGTGAAGGATTACGGCGGCCCAGGCAGGCCCGTGACGCTCTATAACTGGATAGCTGAACGAGGCTCAGAGCGTCCCTAGCCCAATGCACGCCAGGCTATGAACAGGCCTATAGCCATGCAAAGCCCGCTGACTGCGCGCTTGAGCAAACTCACGGGTACGCGGTGGGCAATGTGCGCGCCAACACCAATGCCCACAAGCTCACAAGCCGTGATCCACCAGACCATGGAATAGGAAATAAAGCCGTTACCCATGTTGCTAGCCGAGCCAGAGACAGAAATAACCATCTGCAAAACCTGGCTAGTGGCAATGCACTGCAAGGGTGCGTAGCTGAACAGCAACATGACCGGTACGGAAATAATGCCCCCACCGGCACCCGTCATGCCACACAAAAAGCCCGTAAAAAGGCCAATGCCAAAAAGCAGCGCAGTATTGCCCCTGGGGCCGAGCCGTTGGGCCATGCCTGTTCCCTTGCGCACCGGCAGCAGAGAATACAGGCTGGAAAAAATTATCAGGCAGGCCAGCAGTATGTTAAGGCCGCGTGCCGGAACATACGCCCCCACATACGCGCCCGCATAGCCGGATAAAAAGCTGCCAGCCACCACCGGCAGGGTTACGCGCCAATCAATGGTGCCGTAGCGCTGATAGCTCGCTGTTGCCACAATACCCGCGAACAAAAAGCTGAACAGCGCCGTTGCCATGGCCTCGTGCGTTCCCAACCCACCAAAAAACATGATCGCCGGGATCAGCAGCACGCCGCCCACACCAGTTGCGCCAATAAGCGCGCCTACCAAAAATGACGAAACCGCAAGCGCAACAAGCATGTACATCCCCCAAACAGGCAGAAAAATAGCCACATAACGTCAGCCCGGTCATGGCGTGACGCAGCAGCACGCCATGACCGGACTGTAAGCGGGAGGGGGCGGGCTGGCATAGCCCGTTCCCCAATAGGAGGAGGGTGTTCCTTCCGATTGAGGCCTGGCTGCACCCCCGCTGGTCAGCCCTCCACGCGCCAACCACCAGAAACGGCACCCATGCCGCGGCTGCTGCCAAACCTCAAAGTTATATCGAAAGAATCAGAGGCTTACGCCTTATCCAAACCAAGAACGCGGCGAGCGTTTTCATACATAATCTTGCGCCGGTTTTCTTCAGTCAGGTCAAAGTGCGTGTAGGCCTCAAGGGCATCCGCAAGCTCCACAAAGGGGTGGGCGCTGGCAAAAAGCACCTTGTCGGGGATAAGCTCATTCATGGCGCGCACATACACATCCACCATAGGCGCGCGTTCGTATTCCGAGATATCCATGTACACGTTGGCATTGCGCAGGCAGGTGTACACGGCCTCATTCACATAGGGGTACGCGCCGTGGCTCATGATAATCGTGAGCTCGGGGAAGTCGCGGGCGACCTTGTCCACGTCGCGGGGATCGGCGTATTCCAGAATGGCGCCGGGAACCTGCGGCGGGGGCGCCATGGTGATGAATACGGGGATGTTCAGCTCGCAGCACTTGGAATACAGGGGGTAAAACCTAGCTTCCGAGGCAGGGATGTGCGCCAGATAGGGATCAACGGCGATACCCTTCATGCCGTATTCGGCAACGACCTGCTCAATCTCGCGCACCGCCGCCATTTTTTTGTGCGGATCAATGCCCCAAAAACCCACAAACTTGTTGGGATAGGCCCGGCAGAATTCAAGCACGCTGCCGTTATTGGCAGGGAAACCATAGGTCGTTTCGCAGTCGCGGCCTGTGATAACACCAAGTTCCACGTTCAGCCGGTCGAGATCGGCTACGATCTCTTCAAGCGGCTGAGGCTTGCGGGCATCAAAACCAATGGCTTTGCAGGCCGCCTTGAACATGGAGCTGTTCTTGATGCCGTTGATGATCTCCGGCGTATTGGGACGAAAACGAAAATCAATGGTATTCATTGTGCAGTTCTCCTGAACTGGCTACAGAGTTCAACAGCCCGAGCTGCGCTATTTGCCGCCTACAAAGAAAAGGGGCACTTCGGGGATATAGGTGCAGACAAGCAGCACGACTAACATGAGGCCAATCATGGGCAGGGCCATGCCCGCGATTTTTTCCAGTTTGGCCTTTGCAACGCCGCTGGCTACAAACAGGTTAACGCCCACCGGCGGCGTGATAAAGCCGATTGCCAGGTTAACAACGATGATGACGCCGAAATGCAGGGGCGACACGCCAACACCGGTAACCACGGGCAGCAGAATGGGCGTAAGAATGACAATGGCTGCCAGGGCTTCCATAAAGGTGCCCACAATAAGCAGCAGCACGTTGATGAGCAGAAGGATGACGATCTTGCTGTTGGTGAAGCTCAGGATGGCGCGGGCAATGGTGCCGGGCACATCTTCAATGGTCATGATGTTGCCAAACAGCGTCGCCATGGCCATAAGCACGATGATGATGGCAGATGTCTCGCACGATTCAACACAGGCGGCAAAAAACGTTTTGACGTCCATTTCGCGATAGAGAAAAAGACCAACGATCATGCCGTAGAAGGCGGCGATAGCGGCAGCTTCGGTCGGTGTCATTACGCCACCGTAAATACCGCCAAGCACGATCACAGGCACCATGAGCGCCCACTTGGCATCCCACGCGGATTTGCCAAGGGTGTGCATGTTGCGCTCTTTGTTTTCACCCTTCCATCCCTGTTTGCGCGAATAGAAGTAGCAGTAACCCATGAGTACAAAGCCGGTCAGCAAGCCTGGCACAATACCGCTCATGAACAGATCGCCGATGGATACCTGCGAAGAAACGCCGTACACCACAAAGGGGTTGCTGGGCGGAATCATAACGCCCACGCAGCCCGCGGCGGCGACCAGCGCGGCAGAAAAATACTTGTCATACCCACGTTCAACCATGGCGGGGATTGTCAGCGCGCCAATGGCGGCAACCGTAGCCGGGCCTGAACCGCTGATGGCGCCAAAGAACATGCAGGTAACAATGGCTGTCAGGCCCATGCCGCCGTACAGGCCGCCCACGATTTCATCCGCAAGGTTGAGCAGCCGACGCGAAAGCCCACCAGCACCCATGAACACACCAGCAGCGATAAAGAACGGTATCGCCATGATGGGGAAGCTGTCGATGGACGTAAACGACACCTGAGCCATGTATTCAATGGGCAGGGTGTCGGCGCTGATAATGGTGGCAAGGGTGGAAAGCCCGAGCGAGATGGCGATGGGCACACCGATGGCGCAAAGCACCACAAAATAACCAAAAAGCGCTGTAAGCGGCTCTATATAATCAAAGATGAAACAGGGCGAAGCTATGGCTGCGGTGAGCGCCAGACCAATGAGGGTATCAAGCGCGCCGCATTCCTTGACCTGGGCATAGATTGACTGCAAGAGCCGCAGGCACATGAGGCCAAAGCCCACCGGCAAAACGAGATAGGGCACCAGGTAGGGCATGCCCAGGGCGGTTGTGTACTGGGGAAAGGTGAGCAGCCGCTGTATCTGCCCGCAACCAAACCAGGCGATTGTGGCTGTAAGGCACAAAAACAGCGTTTCAACCGTTATCCAGCTAATACGCTGCCAGCGGGGAGGCAAATGGTCATAAAGCATGTCCACGCGAATGGACGAGCGCTTTCTGATAGCCACAGACACGGCCAAATAAGAAATCCAGATAAAAATATACCGTGACAGTTCTTCAGTCCAAACAGCGGCGCCAGCCTTGTCGATGAACTGGGTGATGATATAGCGGTAAATAACCTGCCAGGTGATGAATAGAATAATGCTGATCAGACCGGCAACCATGAATATGCTTTCAAAATTCTGGTTCAACCAGTGCAGCGGGCTGTGTTTTGCTTTTGTGGCGTCCATGTGCTTCCCCGTCGGTGAATGCTAAACCGTGCCTGGGGGGCAGCCAGATATTCCGGCAGCCCCCCAGGACAAATACTACTTCTGCGTTGCGGCGATCAGTTCCAGCAACTCCGCAGGAATTTCCTTGGCAAACTTTTCACGCACAGGAGCGGTCTTCTGCTTCAGCTCCTCACGCTGCTCAGGGGTGAGCTTGTGAATGGTGATGCCCTTGTCGCGGAATGCCTGCCAGGCCAGCTTTTCAAGCTTGACGGTTTCCGCGCGCTGCCACACCAGTGCTTCGTGAGCGGCTTCGGAGATAATCTTCTGCTGCTCGGGGGTGAGGCTGTCCCACTTCTTTTTGTTCATCAGCAGCACGTGCATGGAGTAGTTGTGCTGGGAATCCATGGCGTACTTGAGCACTTCGGTGTGCTTGGCATCGTTGAGCAGGGAGAAGGTGTTGCCTTCGGCGTCAACGGTGCCCTGCTGCAGGGCGGTGTAGGTTTCACCCCAGGCCACGGGGGCGGGGTTCATGCCAAGCTCGGTGGCAACGGCGACTTCCACGGGGGAGTCGGTGGTGCGCACCTTGAGGTTCATGAGATCCTGCACGCTGTTAAGGGGCTTTTTGGCAGAAACAAAGTTGCGGTAGCCGTATTCGCTGAACATGATGGTTTTGAGGCCAACGCTGGCAGCAACCTTGTCCAGAGCCTTGCCAAGCTCACCTTCATCCAGGGCCTTGTAGAGCTTTTCCTGGTTTTTGGGATCGGTGACATAGGGCAGGTCAATGGCCATAAAAGACTTGGAGAAGCTGGCGAGATTGGGCGAAGAGCTGGAGGACATATCAAGCGTGCCAGCCTGAGCGGCTTCGGTGGTCACGCGGTCGCTGCCCAACTGGCAGTTGCCAAAAATCTGGATGCGAATTTTCTTGTTGCTCTTCTGCTCAACCAGTTCCTTAAATTTTTCATACCCTACGGTCACATTGTTGCCAGGGGCCATGGGATGACCAAGCCTCAGGGTAAGCGGCTTTTCGGCAAAGGCATCTTGCGAAAAAAGGCTCATGCCAAGGCATGCAGTGGCTGCAAGAGCGGTTGCAAAAAATAGTTTACGCATGTGTCTCCTCACTCTCTGTAGGGGGTTGTAAAACATAAACAGGGACGGACCTCATCAAAGGCCTCCGCTTTGTGATTTTTTTGTTTTGCACGATACGTGCCAGCTTAAATTGTGTACAATGAGGTACTATAAGACTATTTTTGCCTGTTTTACAGGTAGTTAAGAATATGAATCGGCCTGATTTCCTATCCATAAAAAAACTTCTGTCGCAAATACGCACCTATTGATATCCGATGCTGACAACATTTTCAGACAGTTTGTGAAATATGTTTCATACAGGATTCTCGCAATTTTGAGACAGCCTGGCAAATGACAATTCCAAGCCATGTTGCAAAATTGCGTCGCACTCTTGGGCGGTTTTATCAAAAATCAATCCTGACTGATGCAATCATGCATCATTGGCTCCTCTGCAAACGCGCGCTGAGTACATGCAAAATTCATTAATGAAAAAAATTCTTATATTTTAGTATATTACAATGTTGGCACAGCCCATGCAGATACAGGGGCAAACGAGGATTGCCACAAATTTTCGGCATTCTCCGCGCGGTGGCCTGATACCCCGCGCGCCACATATTCATATTTCAGGAGTAGCGTGATGAGCACCACCACTTGCGAATGCCGGTCCCCCCAGGAACAGCGTTTGTACGACAAGATCGAGGGCAGGGAAGACAAGTTCCGCAAAACCCACACCCGCGTTTTCAAGCTGCTGGAGCGCTTTGAAGGCCAGAAGCCGCGCATTGATATTGAACGCGCTCTGTACTTCACCCAGTCCATGCAGGAAACCGATGGTCAGCCCCTGGTGCTGCGTTGGGCCAAGGCCCTTATGCACATTGCAAAGAGCATGACTGTTTATGTGCAGGATGACCAGTTGCTGCTGGGACGCGCTGGCTGCGATGGCCGTTACGGCATCCTGTACCCTGAACTGGACGGCGACTTTCTGGATATCGCCGTGCGCGATCTGCCTACCCGCAAGACCTCTCCCGCCACTATCACGGCAGAAGACGCCAAGCGCGTTATTGAAGAAATCGCGCCTTACTGGAAGGGCAAGACCTACCACGAGGCCCTTAACGCCGCCCTGCCCGCCGATATTCACAAGCTGACCTATGATGACCCCATGGGCCTCATCTCGCGCTTCATCGTCAACGAGACTTCTTCTTTCCGTTCGTCCATCCAGTGGGTACACGACTACGAAAAGATCCTTAAGCGCGGCTTTAACAGCATCAAGAAGGAAGCCCAGGATAAGCTGGACGCCCTTGATCCCCTGAGCTGCAAGGATGCCTGCGAAAAGCGCCCCTTCCTTGAAGCCATTGTCATCGTGTGCGACGCCATTGTGCTGTGGGCCAAGCGCCACGCCGTGCTTGCACGCGAAATGGCAGAAAAGGAAACCGACCCCACCCGCAAGGCCGAGCTGCTGCGCATGGCCGACAATGCCGAACACGTTCCCGGCGAACCCGCCCGTGACTTCTGGGAAGCCTGCCAGAGCCAGTGGTTCACCCAGATGTTCTCGCGCATCGAGCAGAAGACTGGTACCACCATTTCCAATGGTCGCATGGACCAGTACTTCTTCCCCTTCTACGCTAAAGACCGCGCCGAAGGCAAAATCACCGATGCACAGGCCACGGAACTGCTGGAATGCATGTGGGTGGGCATGGCGGAATTCATCGACATGTACATCTCGCCCACCGGCGGCGCGTTTAACGAAGGTTACGCCCACTGGGAAGCCGTTACCGTTGGCGGGCAGACCACCGACGGACGCGACGCCAGCAACGCGCTGACCTACCTTATCCTCAAGTCCAAGCGTGAATTCCCGCTGCACTACCCCGACCTTGCGGCCCGCATCCACTCCCGCGCGCCCGAGCGTTACCTGTGGGACGTTGCCGAAACCATCAAGTACGGCTCCGGCTTCCCCAAGCTTATCAATGACGAAGAAATCGTGCCCCTCTATGTTTCCAAGGGCGCGACCTTTGAAGAAGCCCTGGACTACGCTGTTTCCGGCTGCACCGAAGCCCGCATGCCCAACCGCGACACCTACACCTCTGGCGGCGCGTACATCAACTTTGCCGCCGCTGTGGAAATGGTGCTGCGCAATGGTCGCATGAAGAAATACGGCGATCAGGTTCTGGGCTTGGAAACCGGCGACCCGCGCAAGTTCAAGAGCTGGGACGAATTCTGGAACGCCTATGTGCAACAGCACCTGCTGTTCCTCAAGGCGGCCTTTACCCAGCAGTACATCATCAACAAGCTGCGTGCCCAGCACTTTGCCCAGCCCATGGGCTCCGCCATGCACGACCTGTGCATGAAGCACTGCATCGACCTGCATCAGGAACAGATTCCTGAAGGCATCAACCTGGGCTACTTTGAATACATGGGCCTTGGCACGGTTGTGGACTCTTTGGCAGCAGTGAAAAAGCTGGTGTTTGAAGAAAAGAAGCTGAGCATGGAAAAGCTGCTTGAAGCCATCGACGCCAACTTTGAAGGCTACGACGATGTGCGCGCCATGCTGCGTTCCGCTCCCTGCTACGGCAACAACGATGAATACGCCGACGCCATTGGTCGCGAAATCGACAAGATTTCCGTGGAATACGGCGGCAAGTACTCCATGAAGGAACTGGGCATGCACAATGATGTGCGCTACGTGCCCTTTACCTCGCACGTGCCTTTTGGCAAGGTGGTTTCCGCCACGCCCAATGGTCGTACCGACGGTTTCCCGCTTTCTGACGGCTCCTCCGCCTCGCACGGCGCTGACGTCAATGGCCCCACCGCCGTGCTGCTTTCCAACTACCAGACCAAGAACATGGGCATGCGCGACCGCGCCGCCCGCATGCTGAACATCAAGTTCACGCCCAAGTGCGTGGAAGGTGAACAGGGCACAGAAAAGCTCGTGTCCTTTATCCGCACCTTCTGCGACCTCAAGCTGTGGCATGTGCAGTTCAACGTGGTCAACAAGCAGACCCTGGTGGCAGCGCAGAAAGACCCCCAGAAGTACCGCAACCTGATCGTGCGTATCGCCGGTTACAGCGCTTACTTTGTGGATCTGTCGCCTGACCTTCAGAACGACCTGATCGCCCGCACCGAACACGACGCGATGTAATATCAACCGGCGCGGCAGCCTCAGCATATGGGCTGCCGCGCCCTTTTTCCACAAAGGATGGGTTTATGTGCCTGGAAGACAGCCAACGGCGCGGCATGGTTTTCAATGTGCAGAAGTATTCGGTTCATGACGGCCCCGGCATCAGAACCATAGTCTTTCTCAAAGGCTGTGGGCTTTCCTGCCGTTGGTGCAGCAACCCCGAATCGCAACGCCGTGAACCGGAACTGGCGTTCAACGCCGGGCGCTGTCTGGGCGTCTCCAAATGCGGGCACTGTATTGTGGCCTGTCCGCACGGCTCCATCACGCTGGGCGAAGACGACAAGCTGAAGATCGACCGCACCCACTGCGCCGGCTGTCACCTGCCCTGCGCTGCGGCCTGCCCTGCCCAAGGTTTGCTGGTTTACGGCAAAGAGCGTACAGTGGATGATGTACTGAACGTGGTTGAACAGGACATGGCCTTTTATGCGCGCTCTGGCGGCGGCATGACCCTGTCGGGCGGCGAACCGCTGCTTCAGGGCGAATTTGCCGTAGCGTTGCTGCGCGAGGCTCGCGCCCGCCGCATCAAAACCGCTGTAGAAACCTGCGGTATGGTTTCGCCAGAAACTATCCGCGAAGCCGCGCCCTATCTCAACTACGTGCTGTTTGACATCAAGCACATGGACAGTGCCGTACATGAAGAGCAGACAGGCCTGCCCAACAAGCGTATCCTTGAAAATTTCCGCATTCTGGCAGAAGAATTCCCTGATTTGCCCATATTGGCGCGCACGCCGGTTATTCCCGGCTTTAATGACACTGAAGAGGCCATTGCCGCCATTGCCGAGTTTATCAAGCCCTATGAGCGGGTGGAATACGAAATGCTGCCCTACCATCGCCTTGGCACGCAGAAATACCATTTTCTCGACAGACCCGTGCCCATGGGCGATGTAAAGCTTGAAACAGAACGCATGGACAAGCTTCAGGCCATAGCCAAGGGCATCCTGGGTGATCGGCTCCACGTGCCGCACTGATAATCAATTACCAAAATTGTGACCTATGGCATCCAGATCTTCCGAGCTTCTTTCAAAACATGTGGAGAGCATTCTTGACGCTCTGCCCGAAGGCGTTTTCATAAGCGACGCCTCGGGCACCAGCCTGAGAGTCAACCGCATGTACGAGCAGCTTACCGGGCTGACCCAGGATCAGATTCGCGGCAAAAACGTGCGCGATCTGGTTCAGGAAGGTACGTTTGACTGCATTCTGAACCCGGAAATCGTGCGCACGGGCAGGCCAACAACCCATGTGCAGCAGCTCAAAAACGGTAAAAAGCTCGTGCTTACGGGCTTTCCCGTTTTTGATGCCAAGGGCGATCTGTGCATGGTTGTCACTTTTGCCCGCGACGTTACCCTGCTTGCCCAGTTGCAAACGCAGGTAGCTGGGCAGTGTAAGCTCATTGACCAGATCAACGACCAGCTAGCCTACATAGCCCAGGGAACAGCCAAATCCAGTGAACCCGTGTATGCCAGCCGAGCCATGGGCGATGTGGTTTCGCTGTTGCGCCGCTTTGCAGACACGGACGCGACCGTGCTTATTCTGGGTGAAACTGGCGCGGGCAAGGATGTATTTGCCCGCTACACGCACTCCCAGTCGGCACGCAACGACAAAATCCTGCTCAAGGTTGACTGCGGCGGCATTTCGGAATCGCTCACAGAATCCGAGCTGTTCGGCTACATGCCGGGGGCGTTCACGGGCGCTTCCAACAAGGGCAAGGCCGGGTATTTTGAAATTGCCGACGGCAGCACCATCTTTTTGGACGAAGTGGGCGAGCTGCCGCTTTCCATGCAAACGCGCCTGCTGCGCGTGCTGCAGGATGGTGAAATCATGCGTGTTGGCGCATCCAGCCCGCGCAAGGTGGATGTACGCATCATTGCCGCCACCAACCGCGACCTGGCAGAGAGCGTGGAGGCTGGCACCTTTCGTCGCGACCTGTACTACCGCCTCAACGTGGCTACCGTGCGCATACCGCCCCTGCGTGACAGGCAGGAAGACGTGCGCGCCCTGGCGGAGCACTACCTTGCCCAATACACCGCCAAATACCACAAGGCCATGGCCTTTATGGACGTGACCCTTGACATCATGACGGCGTATGCTTGGCCCGGCAACGTGCGCGAACTGCAAAACCTTGTACACAGCCTGGTTATTACACTGACCGGGCCGCTGATTTCGCCGCGCGACCTGCCGCCCCAAATATCCGGTGTTTCCCGTGAAGCCTCGTGCTATTCAGAAGACATCCTCGCCGCCAGCCGTCCCCTGCGGGACATCATGGCGGAAATGGAACGGGACTTTCTGCTCAAGGCCATTGAGGTTCATGGCTCCGTGCAACGCGTCGCCGAACTGTTCCAGATCAACCGCAGCACGGTATTCCGTAAATTACAGGGCACAAGGCGCCCCGACTGATGCGGCCTGGCAACATGGCTGGTGGCAGGCAGGTTTCGCCATGGGTAGTGGCAGCGCTTACAACCCTGGTCATGACGCTGTTTGCCGCCAATTCCCTGCTTTGCCGCTTTGCGCTTGCCGACGGGCCTACGGCCCACCCTCTGAATCCCGCCATTTATACGGGCCTGCGGGCCATCTCCGCCGCTGGCATGCTCTGGCTGCTCCAGACAATGCGCGGCGGCAAACCATTGCGCGCTGGCAGTTGGCGCGCTGCTCTGGCTTTGTTTGGCTATATGGCCTTTTTTTCATTGGCCTATGTGCGGCTTTCTGCCGGGGCTGGCGCGCTGATTATCGCCGTGGCGGTGCAGGCAGGCATGCTTGTGGGCGGGCTACGGCTGGGGCAGCGCCCCGGGAAAGCTCAGGGCATGGGTATCGGATTAGCCATGGCAGGGCTTGTCTATCTGCTGCTCCCTGGCCTGGATGCTCCACCAGCGGAGGCTGCCACGGTCATTTTCTGCTCCGGCCTCTGCTGGGCAGTCTATACCATCTGCGGCAATGAAAGCCATGATGCCGTAGCAGCCACAACGGGCAACTTCATCCGCTGCGTACCGTTGGCGGTCATACTGCTGCTATGGGCTGTGACCTTTGACAATGCGGGCATGCCCGGCTCATGGGCATGGACGGGTGTTGTCTGCGCCCTGGCGGCTGGGGCGCTTGCCTCTGCTCTTGGCTATGTACTCTGGTATGCGGTCTTGCGCTGGCTCAGCGTGCCTTCCGCCGCGGTGGTGCAGTTGAGCGTACCGCTGATCACCGCGCTTGGCGGCGCCATGATTATTAACGAGCCCTTGGGACTGCGCCTGCTGGTGAGCGCCACTGCCATCATGGGCGGCATTTTTTGCGCCACAGCCCTGCCCCACCTGCTGCGCAAGCGCTAGTGCTACCGCGTTATCAGCTCTGTTCAGCCTTTTTGCCGGGGCGCATGAACCACGCTGGCAGCACCGCCACAAAAAACGCCACCGCCACAATCAAAAAACTCTCTCTAAAGCCCATGGTGCGCGCCTGAGCCGCGATCATTTCTGAAAAAAACTGGTAGGCCTGCGGCGGGCGCAGGGCCTGGGCCACATTGTCCAGTTGACCGGAGCGCACCAGCAGAAATGAAACAAGATCAAGGGTATCTGCCGCGGCGTGCGTTCCCTGTTGCAGGGCGTTAAAGGCCTGGGCGTAAAGTTCTGTCTGCCGCTCAAGATAC
>QKDT01000109.1 GCA_003251995.1 Desulfovibrio desulfuricans | reverse complement strand
CGGGCATAAGCAGCTCGCCAGCCACAGGAATTTGCAACAGCCCGGCAGCCAGCAGAATGATGGCAAATACCGCCACTGTTACCCGCATGTAAAAGCCGATGAGGCCGGTTTCAGCCTGGCGGCGCGAGAGTGAATTATAAAAACAGGTAGATGTTCCCATGTCCAGAAAGCCAGAGAGCTGCTGGAACAGGTTGGTGGCAAAGCTGTAATTGCCGTACATCTGCGGCCCGAGCGCTCGGGGCAGTATGGCTTCCATGGCGAGGTAGACCGGCACAGAGGCAATATTGGCCACAAGCTTGAAAATATAGCGCCGGGCCAGGGTTGGAGTAGAGCTTTGCATGCCGGGAAATTAGCTCACTTCGGGCGCGCCCTCAAGGGTACAGAGGCATGAGCGAAAAAAATACCTGCGTGAATGAGGGAGTCTCCCTGGCAGGGGCCATTGAGGCGTGTTTACGGGCGTAAAAAATTACCGTACCATCCATATTCCCCTTGCGGGCGCAAGGGAAATGTTTGTTGTTCATACCATAAGGATACCGTCATGGATGATGAAGCACGCAGCAAAAAAATGAAGTCCGGGCTGGAAAAAGCCCCCCACCGCTCCCTGCTCTATGCCCTTGGGCTTACAAGGGAAGAAATGGATCGCCCCCTGGTAGGCATTGTAAACGCCGCCAGCGAGGTTGTTCCTGGGCATATGCACCTGAACAGCCTGGCTGACGCGGTCAAGGCCGGTGTACGGATGTCGGGCGGCACGCCGCTGCAGTTTCCTGCCATTGCCGTTTGCGACGGCCTGGCAATGAACCATGAAGGCATGCGTTTTTCTTTGCCCTCGCGCGAATTTATTGCAGATTCCATTGAAATTATGGCTCGGGGTCATGCCTTTGACGCTTTGGTGTTTATTCCCAACTGCGACAAATGCGTACCCGGCATGCTGATGGCGATGATGCGCCTGAACATCCCCTCGGTGATGGTTTCTGGCGGCCCCATGCTGCCCGGCGATATCGGCCCCGGCAAACGTGGTGACTTGATCACCGTGTTTGAAGCGGTGGGCAAGGTGCGCAGCGGTGCCATGACTGAAGAAGAGCTGGAATATATGGCTGAGCGCGCCTGTCCTGGTTGCGGCGCTTGCGCGGGTATGTTTACGGCAAATTCCATGAACTGCCTTTCTGAAACCATCGGCGTTGCCCTGCCGGGCAACGGCACCATCCCTGCGGTGAGCGGGGCGCGCATTCGCCTTGCCAAAACGGCTGGCATGCGGGTTATGGACCTGCTGCGCAAAAACATCCGCCCGCTGGATATAGTAACACCCAAATCTGTCGCCAACGCCGTTGCGGTGGATATGGCCCTTGGCTGCTCCACCAATACCGTGCTGCACCTGCCCGCCGTGTTTGGCGAGGCCGGGTTGAAGCTTGGCTTGGAGATTTTTGACCAGGTCAGCAAAAAAAGCCCCAACCTGTGCAAGCTTTCCCCTGCGGGTAAGCATTACATGGTTGATCTGGATAATGCCGGCGGCATCCCCGCTGTGATGACCGAGCTGGACAAGCTTGGCCTGATCAACAAGGACTGCATGACCGCCACGGGCAAAACTGTTGGCGAAAACCTCAAGGACATGAACGCCCGCGTCATGAACCCTGAAGTAATCCGTAGTGTTGAGAATCCTTATTCCAAGCAGGGTGGTATTGCCATTCTGCGCGGCAGCCTGGCCCCAGAGGGCGCAGTGGTCAAGCAGTCTGCCGTGGCTCCTGAAATGATGTGCCGCGACGTGACGGCGCGCGTGTTTGAGTCGGAAGAAACCGCCATGAAGGCCATCCTTGACGGCAAGATCAAACCCGGCGACGGTGTGGTCATTCGCTACGAAGGCCCACGCGGTGGCCCGGGCATGCGTGAAATGCTCTCGCCCACGGCGGCGATCACCGGCATGGGACTTGGCAAGGACGTTGCCCTGCTGACGGATGGTCGGTTCTCTGGCGGCACCAATGGCGCTGCCATCGGGCATATCTCGCCCGAAGCTGCGGACGGCGGCATCATTGCCCTGGTGCAGGAAGGCGATACCATCCATATCGATATTCCCAACCGCAAGCTTGATCTGCTTGTGGACGAGGCCGAGCTTGAAAAGCGGCGCGCCGCACTTGTGGTACCCAAGAAAGACTGCCCTTACCCGGTGTTGCGGCGTTATGCCCATCTGGTAAGCTCGGCTGCCAACGGCGGGCGCTACAAGGATATTTAATAATATCAGCGCACAGTGATGTTAAACCCCCATGGGCTCAGCCCGTGGGGGTTTTCTGGCCCTTACAGCGGGCAGTTTACAAAGGATAAGGCACATGGCGTTTTTGCATGCACTGGGCGGTGTGTTTGGGCTGATGCTACTGGGTTTTGTTGGTTTTATGCTGGCGGCGCGTCACTGGTTTGGCGCAGAAACACGTATTGTGTTGCCGCGGCTTATCACGCAAATAGCCCTGCCGCCCTTTCTTATGTACACCATCATGCACTCCTTCCACCGGGATGATCTGCTCCTTCTGGCAAAGGGGGCTTTGCTGCCGCTGGGGTCTGTGGCGCTGACTTTTGTAATTGCCATAATTATTGCCAAGGTTGTGCGCATCAAAAAACAGCATTTTGGCCTGTTTTGCGCCAGCGTATCCAATTCAAATACCATTTTTGTGGGTATTCCCGTCAATCTGGCCCTGTTTGGCGAGAGTTCCGTGCCCTATGTGTTGTTGTACTATGCTGCCAGCACCGTATTTTTTTGGACAGTGGGGGCGTACTCTATCACCTGCGACATAACGGAGGAGAGAGGAAAAATTTCGTTGCGCACCCGCGTGGCGCAAGTATTTTCCCCTCCTTTCATGGGCTTTATCATCGGAGTGCTGCTGACCCTGCTGGGCGTGGAGCTGCCGGAATTTTTGCAGAATGTGGCACGGTCGCTGGGCAACCTCACCACTCCTCTGGCTATGATTTTTATCGGCATTTCCATTTACGATATGGGCTTGCGCAGCATCAGGGTTGGCAAGGACATGATCCTGCTTGCCATCGGGCGCATGGTTATTGGCCCCCTGATCATGTTTTCTTTGCTGCATTTCTACCCGGTGCCGGCACTCATGGCCAAGGTCTTCATTATTCAGGCCTCCCTGCCGGTAATG
>QKDT01000428.1 GCA_003251995.1 Desulfovibrio desulfuricans | reverse complement strand
GTCGTTATTTTTTAGTTTTACATTTTAGGGGCTTATGTGTTTTTGAAAAAATAAAATGTAAAAAAAATATGTGAAAAATTGCGCAGCTCCTTGACCTAAGGGTTCTTCCATCCTATGCTGACCGCAGTTATTGAGGCCGTGTGGCTGAAGATCAAGGGCGTGCGTTGCAGGCTCTTTGTTTTTTGTCTGCCTGTTAGTGCAGTTACGGCTAAAATAAAAAAGCTCCTGAATCTTGCGATCCAGGAGCCCCGGTGGAGAATGGATTCAAACGTCCGTACTGGCATGCCAGTGGCGGAGTGTCTGTATGCAAGTGCCAGCGTCAGAAGACGTTGACGATCTTGTCGGTATTTCCAGCCTCCTCCTGCGAACCAGACTGTTCTGCCGCAGTCAGGTTCCTAACCAAGCCCCTCCGTTATCCAGCGGGGGGCTTTTTATTAGCATGCTCATGGTAAAACGCCAAGCCCTGTCTTTTCTCCATCTTTTCTTGATAAAAAAGTAACAATTCCATTTAGCTAGCCAGTAAAAAAGATAGGAATTGGCATATTTGCTTGCCCACCTGTGCCGCATACCCCGGTAGCGGGCAGGGCCGAGCCGTTGCCAAGGTCTGTGCCGGATATTTTTGTATCCAAGCGTGCTTTCTCGCGGCGGCATGCACCGGGGCCATATTGCGCACGGTGGGCGCAGGGCGTATAGTAAAAAACGTTTATCGTAAACTTCAACCCTGCGGCGGTATGCCGCTTGATATGACTGTACATGAAATACGCGCGCGGCTGGCGGCAGATAAAGCAACGGTTGGCACATGGCTGCAATTGCCCTCGCCCGATGTAGCCGAGCTTATGGCCCGCGCCGGTTATGATTGGGTTGCCGTTGATATGGAACATGGTTCTTTTGGTCGCACAGGCCTGCCGGATGTTTTCCGCGCCATCGAATGCGGTGGGGCGGCTCCGTTCGCGCGGCTTGGCGAGGCCAGCAAAACCCAGATCAAGGCTGCGCTTGAAGCGGGCGCGCAGGGGCTTATTTTCCCCATGATCGAAAGCCGCGAGCAACTCGACCGCGCCATTGATCTTTCGGTGTATCCTGGGCAGGACACGTGGCGCCCCGCCGGTGAAACTGCCCCCGAATACCGGGGTGTGGGCTACTGCCGCGCCAATGTATTTGGCAAAAAATTTGATGATTACCGCGGCAATCGTGCCCCCGAAATTTTCTTGGTGGCCCAGATCGAGCATATCCGCGCGGTGGAAAATCTGGAGGCCATTCTGGCGCATCCCCGTCTGGACGCCATTATGGTGGGGCCGTACGACCTCTCTGGCTCCATGGGGCTTACCGGGCAGTTTGACCATCCGGACTTCAAAGCTGCCATGGCGCGCATTGCTGCGGCCTGCGCCAGCGCCGGAGCCCGTATGGGGCTGCATATTGTGCAGCCGGACCCTGCGGAACTTTCTCGGCAGATTGCGGCTGGCAGCCGTTTTATCGCTTATGGCATTGATTCGGTCTTTTTGTGGCAGGCGTCTGAACGCCCCAATTCGGGAGAATAACTGTGAAAATTACTGTCTTTGGCGGGTCTGGCTTTCTGGGCTCGCATATTTGCGACAAGCTTTCAGAAGCCGGACATGCGGTTACCATTGTTGACCTGCATCCTTCGCCATTTTTGCGTCCCGATCAGACCATGCTTGCTGGTAATATCTTGGATGAAGAAACCGTCAACCGCGCCATCGCCGGTGCGGATATGGTCTTCAACTACGCGGGTATTGCCGATATTGGCGAGGCCAACAACCGCCCTGTGGACACGGCGCGTATCAATGTGCTGGGCAACGTTATGGTGCTTGAGGCTTGCCGCAAAGCGGGCGTAAAGCGCTATGTCTTTGCCAGCTCCCTGTACGTGTATGGCAAATCTGGCGGTTTTTACCGTTGCAGCAAGCAGGCTTGTGAACTCTATATTGAAAATTATCAGGCCATGCACAACCTGCCGTACACCATACTGCGTTATGGTTCGCTCTACGGCCCGCGTTCCGACCGTCGCAACGCCATCAACAGGTTTGTCTACGAGGCCCTTTCCACTGGCGGAATCACCTACTATGGCGCGCCCACGGCCCTGCGCGAATACGTGCATGTGGACGATGCCTCGGCTGCCACGCTGGCAGTGCTTGATCCCGAATTTGAAAACCAGAACATCATCATCTCTGGCAATCAGCCCATGCGGGTGGGCGATCTGTTCAAGATGATCGGCGAAATGCTTGGCAAAGAGCTGACCATCAACTATCAGAACGATCCCAATAGCGGGCATTATCAGGTTACCCCTTACGCCTTTATGCCCAAGGTGGGCCGCAAGCTGGTGCCGCCGCTTACCGTTGATCTGGGGCAGGGCATCCTGCGCGTGATGGAAGAGGAACATAAGGAGCTGCATCCCGACCTGGCTTCGGAAGGCGGCTACCTGGTATCCACTGACGACTAGATCTGAATACCGACCATGCCGCATGGCTGTGCGCCTTTGCGGCTTTGTACGCAACTTTTTTGCACAAAAAATTTTGAGGCCACAAGGAGCCGTCAGATGAATATTATTGCCATTATTCCCGCTCGCATGGGTTCCAGCCGTTACCCCGGCAAGCCGCTTGCTCTTATCCATAATGTCCCCATGGTGGGGCATGTGGCCTTTCGTACTGCCATGAGCAAGTGCCTTTCTGCCACCTATGTGGCAACCTGCGACGAGATCATTGAAAATTATTGCAAAGATGCTGGCCTTAAAAGCGTTATGACCGGCGATCACCACGTGCGCTGCTCTACGCGTACCGCCGAAGCGCTGCTCAAGATTGAAGCCGCCACCGGTCAAAAGGCCGACATCGTGGTGATGGTGCAGGGCGATGAACCCATGGTACGCCCCGAAATGATCGACGCCGCCGTGGCCCCCATGCTGGCTGACCCCTCCATCAATGTGGTCAACCTTATGGCAGACATGGATACCCTTGAAGAATTTGAAGATCCCAACGAAGTCAAGGTTGTTGTGGACCACTTCAACAATGCGCTCTATTTTTCGCGCGAGCCGATCCCCTCGCGCAAAAAGGGTTCGGATAAAGTGCCCATGCGCAAGCAGGTCTGCATTATTCCCTTCCGCCGCGATTACCTGCTGCGTTTCAACG
>QKDT01000043.1 GCA_003251995.1 Desulfovibrio desulfuricans | reverse complement strand
ATCCGCGCGCATCTGGGCTGGCCTGTTACGGCCTTCAAATCCGGCACCGTGATCCGCGCGGGAGAAAACGGCCCCTTGGGCATTTCCGTCGATATTCGCCAGGATGACGGCATGACGGCGCGGTATGGGCACATGGCAAAACCCTGGTAAAAACCGGGCAGAGCGTTAACGCTGGCACGCCAGTGGGGCTGGTGGGCTGCACAGGCAGAACCACCGGGGCGCATCTGCACTTTGGCCTGCGGGATGCCGCTGGCAAGATGGTTGACCCCAGCCCCTATCTGCATTCCGCAGATGAGCTGCTGCGCCCAGACCCGGCGGATATTCCGCCCGTTATTGAAGCGCAATCTTGCGGGCCGGTGATGCGGGGCCCCAACGGACGCCCCACACGCCTTGGCAACACGCTGAAAAAACTTGATGACTACACGCCGCCGCCTATTCCCACCTGGAAAGAAGGCCGCTAACGGCAAAAATTCAGTCTGTGTTTTGATCCGCGCCGCGCACCCGGGGCTGCTTTGACCTTACTTTCGCGCGCTGTGGCCCGCAACGGGGCGCGCCTTTTTTCGAACGCTGGGCCATAAAGCTGCAACAACCAAAAGTTGCCCCACTACCAGCACCGGGTCACGATCCAATAGCCCCGCACCCAGCACCAGCCCCGCGCCCAGCAGGGAAGCAACACGGCTGGCACGGTATCTGCCCACTATCTGGGCCACAACACCACAGCCAAGCAAGATGGCAAAAAGCACTGCCGGTGCGGTTTCCGACGCCAGAGCTAAAGGCAAACCGGGCGACGCAGACAAAACATCCGCCTGCGCCGCCACAGCTGCCAGAACAAAAATCACCAAGCCTAATCCCAGACCAGCGCGCACCACTCGCCGTCAATCACGCGGCGGGGCTTGGGCAGGCACTGGGCCATGTAGGCCTCTTCAACGCTGTCAGCCTGAATTTCAAGCAGGCCAGAAAGCACGAGGCACGCGCCGGGCTTGCACGCCCACACAATGCGCTGGGCGAGATCAATCAGAGGACGCGCCAATATATTTGCCAGCACCAGATCGTAGGTGCGGCCCTCCAGGGCATCTATACTGCCAAGGCCGACCTCAAAACCTTCAATGCCGTTAAGAGCCTTGTTTTCGAGGGCATTTTCCACCGCCAGGGTATCGATATCATACCCTTCCCCCGTGAGGCCGCTCTTGCAGCAGGCAATGCTCAAAACACCCGAGCCAGTGCCGAGATCAAGAAAATGCTGCCCGGCCTTGACGCGCCCCGCGTCCAGCAGATCGCTCAACACGGTGAGGCACAGGGCCGTAGTGGCGTGGTGACCAGTGCCAAACGCGCTTTTGGGTTCAATAAGCACCTTTTCCCGACCGGGGAACTCTTCAGTCTCTGCCAGCCAGGGGGGCAACACCACAAAGCGTTTGCCGCAAGGCACCGGGGTAAAAAACTGCCGCCATGCCGCCAGCCAATCCTGGTTTTCAAGCGTGGCAAGGGTGCATTCCGCATTGGGAATGCGGGCCTGCAAGTCGCTTTGCAGGTTGTTGATAAATTCGGGGTTTTCGCAGTGTACGCGAAAACGGGTTTCGCCCGTGGCAAGAGTTTCTTCTTCCCAGCCAAAGGGAACACCCAGGGTCAGCAAGCCGGTTGCGCGGTCTGCATCTTCTTCGGCCACAACCATTTCCAAACGAAAAATCTGCTTCATAATCCTCTCGCTCAGTGTTTGCGGTGGGGCCATTGGCGCGCCAACCGACACGACAACAATGCCAGACTTCCCTTGCCGGGTCGAGTCCCCATGCCGGGGTGCAGCAAGCTTGAAAATACCTACTTAATCAATAAGGATTGCCATATACCTCAAATGCGGGTATAGTGAATAACTTATCAATGCCTTTGTATTCCCCTTTGCAAGGAACATCCATGTCTGACTCCCTGTGTCCGCCCCAATCACCCGAGGAAACATCCATCAATCTTTCCCCGGCCCACGCTACCGAGCTAGAAAACCTGCTGGAACGTATCCGCGCCGATTTTGAGGTGGAATTCGAGCCGCTGCAGGTGGACGAAAACCCCCTTCAGGTGCTTTCCATACAGAATATGAGCGCGCATCTGGACAAATTGCTGCAACGCAAGGCCATCCACGATCCGCTCAAGGATCTGCCCCTGTGGGCAAAATTATGGCCCGGCTCATTTGTGCTGGGGCGTCTGCTGCGCAAGTATGAACCACAGGGCAAAAGCCTGCTTGAGCTTGGCGCTGGCTGTGGCGCGCTGAGCCTTGTTGCCGCGCGCTACGGCTTTGAACGTGTGGTGCTGAGCGATGTGGTAGAGCAGGCGTTGCGTTTTGCCAGAGCCAATGTGCTGCGCAACGGGCTGGGCGACCAGATTGAAGTCACCCATGTTGACGTGACCGCGCCGGGGCGCGACCCGCGCTTTGCCAACGGCTTTGATATTATCGCGGCTTCTGAAATTCTTTATCTGGACGACCTCCACCGCCCCCTGGTCAAGTTTGTGGATCGTCACCTTGCCCCTGGCGGCAAAGCATTTTTTTGCACCGATGTAGCCCGCGCCAAACCCCATTTTGGCAAAATTGCCGCCAAGACCTTCAAAATCACCGAAGGCCGCATTGGCGTTAAATCTCACGATGAAAACGGCGAAGAACAGCGCCGTTTGTACAGCATTTTGATTCTGGAGCGGTCATGAACGAGCAGTTGCCACACATAACCCTGGCCCCCTGCCCCAAGGGCTACACGCGCGACCTGGATAAAACCATGAGCCCGGCGCAGACCATCGCCCGCGTGCGCGAACGGCTCAACACGTCCCGTCTCGACATTCTGTCAAAAACGCGCCGCGTGGATGTGGGCAGGCCTGGCATCCCGGTGTTTTTGAGCGTATGCGGGGCCGATGCCCGACGCATCATGCCCACCCGCAAACAGATGGGCAAGGGATCCTCCGCCGAGCAGGCAGAAGCCTCAGCCCTGATGGAGCTGATGGAACGCTTTGCCTTTTTCAGCTTTTGGGAAGACCTGCCCAACATGGTCAGCGCCACCTGGAGCGAGGCCGAGGCCCGCTTTGGCAACGATCTGCTGCCCATTGAGGCCATGTTGCGCTCGGTGGATGACACGCTTTCACCGCAAGATGCCCGCCGCGTGCTTGACCTCAC
>QKDT01000367.1 GCA_003251995.1 Desulfovibrio desulfuricans | reverse complement strand
CAGTTTGCCTCGGTTAGCCATGGGACAGGGGGCCGCAACGGATGGAAAGAAGCCGGGGCGGGACTTGACAAATGCTTCGTACTTGACGCTATTGGTTGTGTCGCGCGTTGCCATCATTGAGGCGTTATGGCGCAATAATGGTTATTGGCAACAAAAAATCACCGTAGCGCTGGCGTGTTGCGTTGTGAATACACGTAAAAAAAGTCGCGTGGAAATTCCACGCTGATAACTACATAAGTGACGGAACTGGGTAGGGCCGGGCCGCAGGATGCGGCGTGGGTTCTGCCCCGCATACAAGCGCAACGCAGACCGCGGGCGCGTTAACCGGGCCGCGCGTTTTGCCGGCAGGCACGAGATAATTCGAGGGGCAGCATGGGCAAACAGCTTATCATTGTGGAATCACCCGCCAAGGTGAAAACCATCAAGAAGTTTCTGGGGCCGCAGTACATGGTGCAGGCCAGCGTGGGCCATGTGCGCGACTTGCCGTCCAGCTCGCTTGGCGTGGATGAAGCCAACGACTTTGCGCCGCACTATGAGGTCATCGACAATAAAAAGAATGTGGTCAGCGAGCTCCGCGCTGCCGCTTCAAAGGCCGAAACCGTATATCTTGCGCCCGACCCCGACCGCGAGGGAGAGGCCATTGCCTGGCATGTGGCGGAGCTTATCCGCGACAAGGCCAAGGATATAAAACGTATCCAGTTTAACGAAATTACGGCAAAGGCGGTTAAAGAAGCCCTTGCCCATCCGCGTGAGCTCAACGGGCATCTTTTTGACGCACAGCAGGCCCGCCGCGTGCTGGACAGACTGGTGGGCTACAAGATTTCGCCCCTGCTGTGGAAGTCCATTAAGCGCGGCATTTCTGCTGGTCGCGTGCAGTCTGTGGCTTTGCGCCTGATTGTTGAGCGCGAAGAGGCCCGCGAGGTTTTTAAACCGGAAGAGTATTGGCTGTTCAAGGCCTTGCTGGCAGCCGATGTGCCGCCGCCGTTCAAGGCAGAGCTTGCCAAGGTGGGTGGCAAAAAGGCCGTTGTCAGCAACGCGGCCCAGGCCCAGGATATTGAGGACGCCATGGCGGGCAAGCCCTTTGTGGTGGAAAGTGTGGAAGAAAAAGAGCGCGAACGCGCCCCGCAGCCGCCCTTCATTACCTCAACCTTGCAGCAGGCAGCCAACCAGCGCCTTTCGTATACCGCCAAGCGCACCATGAACATTGCCCAGCGTCTTTATGAAGGCGTGGAGCTGGGCGACAGGGGGCTTACGGCGCTCATCACGTACATGCGTACCGACTCCACACGCATTGCCGACGAGGCCCGCGATGCCGCCAAGGCCTTTATTGAAGGCAATTTTGGCAAGGAATATCTGCCCAAGAGGGCCAGAGTCTACAAGGCCAAGGGCGGCGCGCAAGACGCGCATGAAGCCATCCGCCCTGTTGACGTGAGCATCACGCCCGATGAGGTGAAATCTCATCTGCCGCCGGAGCAGTTCAATCTTTATCGGCTCATCTGGGCACGCTTTGTGGCCTCGCAGATGGCGGGCGCGCGTTTTCACGATACCACCGCCAGCATTGCCTGCGCCCACACGCTGTGGAAGGCCAAGGGTGAACGCCTGCTGTTCCCCGGCTTTTTGGCTGCAATGCCGCGCGGCAAGGATGAAGCGGATGCAGAGTTGCCCCCCCTGACCGCAGGGCAGACGCTCACGCTTGAAAAACTCGATAAAGAGCAAAAGTTTACCCAGCCCCCGGCCCGTTTTAGTGAAGCGAGCCTTGTGCGGGAACTTGAAGAGCTGGGCATCGGGCGTCCTTCCACCTACGCAGCCATCATTTCCACCCTTCAGGACAGGGAATACGTAAGCCTGAAAGAGCGCCATTTTGTGCCCACCGATCTTGGGCGCGTGGTGTGCAGCCAGCTTGTGGAACATTTCGGCAAGCTCATGGATGTGGGTTTTACCGCCCAGATGGAAGAAAATCTCGACAAAGTGGCAGACGGTCAGGAACAGTGGGTTGAACTGCTGCGGCGTTTTTCAGAAGATTTCAATCCCACGCTGGCGGCTGCTTCCAAAAACATGAAGAGCCTCAAGGGGGGCATGCCCGCAAACCTGCCCTGCCCAGAGTGCGGCAAGCCGTTGCTTATCAAGTTTGGCAAGGCCGGGGCTTTTTTGGCCTGCTCCGGCTACCCGGAGTGCCGCCACACCAGCAATTTTGAACGCACTGAAGACGGCACCGTAGAGGCCGTTGCGCCCGAGAAGCCCCAGTACGAAAAAGTGGGTGAGTGCCCGCAGTGCGGCAAAGACCTTGTGATCAAGAAAGCCCGCACTGGCAGCAGCTTTATTGCTTGTACGGGATATCCTGACTGCAAATACGCGGCTCCGCTTTCCACCGGTGTGCCTTGCCCCCGTTGTGGCAAGGGCTCGCTGGTAGAAAAAAGCACCAAGCGCGGCAAGATATTCTATTCCTGCGATCAGTACCCGCAGTGTGACTTTGCCTTGTGGGACAAGCCCGTGCCTGGCCCCTGCCCGCGCTGCGATTCGCCCTATCTGATAGAAAAGAAAACCCGCGAAGGGCTCAAGGTTATGTGCCCGGTCAAGGGCTGCGGGTATGTGAAGGAGGATGGAGATGGTTAAGAAAAAAGAAGCCACTCAGGCCCCTTCAGGCGGCGAACCCGCTGCGGGCACGCCGGAAGCACTTGTGACGACTCCGTGGGAGGATACGCTCGAAGCCCGGGCGGCTACTCTGTTGAGCGAAGGCGAGCCGCTGGTGCTTGTAACCGTGGTGAGTCGCACCGGCTCTGCCCCGCGCGATGCCGGAACCCGAGCCTTGCAGACGCGCAAAGGCTTTGAAGGAACTGTTGGCGGGGGGCTGCTTGAGGCCCGCGCCATGGAAGCGGCGCGCAACAGCCTTGCAAGTGGTAGCTCCGCCCGCGTTTCGTGCGATATGAGCGGCTTTACGCCCAACAGCGACATGATCTGCGGCGGCGGTATGGAAGTGCTGTGCGAGGTGCTTACTCCCTTACAGGCGCATATGTTCTCCCTGGCGGCAGAAGTGCTGCGGCTTGGGGGGCGTGGGGCGTGGCTGGTGGAGTTGCGTGATGATGGCGTTTCGTTGCAGGGCGATGCGCAAACTCCGGTGCGGCGGCTGTTTGTGGATGCCCTGCCCGAGGGTG
>QKDT01000188.1 GCA_003251995.1 Desulfovibrio desulfuricans | reverse complement strand
AATCGCTTGGCGCGCCTCTGGCGGTTGCCGAGGTGCCGCTGTATTTTGAAACAGGCTGGCATAACAGTTATGTGCCAACACCCCATGTTGTGGGTGTGCGCTGCAACATGCCCCTGCGCGCGCAGCGTATTGAAAAAAACCGCGGATGGACACAGGACAAGCTAGAGGCCATTGAGGGTTGGCAATGGACGCAGGATCGCAAAATGGCTGCCTGCGACACCGTTGTGGACAACGAAGGATCGCTGGAAGATTTATGCGATCGGGCCAAAGAATTTCTTGCAAACATACGCGCACAAGATCAGAAGGATGAACAAGCCCTTGCGTTGCAACTTGCCAGTTTATGGCAGTGAGTCACACAATACGGCACTGCCTATCCACTCAAGTTTCATGGATTTTTCATATAATTTGCCATTTCTTGACACTATTCGCTGTGTTCGCGTATAGCCTGTTTTTAAAATTTTCAGCATAAGCACAGTTGAAACCGAACATGTCAGACGCACAGCAAACGCATCAGGGCAACCTTGCAAATCCCCTGGTGCTGGCCTTGGAAATCTCAAGTTCAGCCCTTCTGCACGTCAGCAAAGAGCCTTTTCTCAGAGCAGCCATGGCCAGCATTGGCGAATCCTTGCACTGTGAACAGGTGTCACTTGTAGAATTTGATGATGAACAGTGGTCTGCCCCTGTTATTTGGCAGTCTGCGCTCTGTAAGACTTCGCCTGACATGCCTGGCGCAACGCTGGATGATCTTACACCAGTGCTACACATGTTTGAGCAGGGCAACAGCCTGTGCGTTGCTGACACTTCAACCATGCCCGAAGGGTCTCAAAAGAGGCTCTTTCAATCCCGTGGAATCAAATCAGCCATTTGCGTCCCCATTACGCATGACGGGCAGCTTTTCGGCGGCATCTGCCTTTTGCGGCACCGTTATCAGGGGCAATGGTCTATTGAGAATTCCAGCCTCTGCTATCTGTTGGGCAGCATCCTTGCCATTACGCTGACGCATTTTCGTCTATATAGCCAGTTGCAACGCAAGCATAAACAACTGCACGACATTCTTGATGCCTTCAGCGATCCTGTATGCATTGTAGATATGGATACATATAAAATTCTTTTCGCAAACAATAGTGTTGAAGAGACCTATCCGCGAAATGAAGGAACCATGTCCAATATCTGCTATAAGCGGTTTATGGGACGCGACACCCCCTGCCCTTTTTGCACAAATTCCATTATTGCGACCTCTACCGAGCCGTACCAATGGACATATGAAAGCAAAACCACCAGACGCACCTATACAGTGGTGGATAAGGCCATTAAGTGGGACAACGACAAAACCGTTCGCCTCAGCATTTCACGCGATGTGACCGACCTGTTGCAAACCCAACACGAAAAACAGGATGCCGTTGTGGCCTCGCAGGCCAAAAGCGAATTTCTGGCACACATGAGCCACGAGATCCGCACCCCCATGAACGGCATCATCGGCCTCACCCATCTGGCCTTGCAGTCCAACCCCAGCGACGAGCAGAAAAACTATCTGCAAAAGATCCGTTCTTCCTCCACCAACCTGCTGGCTATTATCAATGATATTCTGGATCTGTCCAAAATCGAAGCCAACAAAATGGTGCTTGAAGACGCCAACTACACGCTGGAAGACGTGCTTGAATTTGTGCATACCTCGCTGCGCTTTCCCATTGAGCAAAAAGGCCTTGAGTACGAATGCAAGCTGGGCGACGATGTGCCGCTGAAGCTCTGGGGCGACAGTTTGCGGCTCAAGCAGGTATTGCTCAACCTTATGAGCAATGCCGTAAAATTCACCGCCGAGGGGCGTATAACTCTACGCATTGACCGCGAAATTTCCGGCGATACAGACAACCTGCACTTCAGGATCATTGATACGGGCATGGGCATCAGCCGCGAATACCAGCAGCATCTATTTGACCCCTATACACAGGCCAATGCGAGCATCAGCCGCCGCTTTGGCGGTACTGGGCTTGGGTTGAGCATATGCAAGCGCATTGCCGAGCTTATGCACGGGGTGCTGTGGTGCGAGAGTGAGCTGGGCATTGGCTCCACTTTCAATCTGTGCATTCCCTGCACCCCGGCCCGCAACATCTATTGCCCGTCAGAGCAGCCCGATGCCACGCCAGAACCGCTGGAAGGTGCGGCTGCGTGCAGCCTTCTGGTGGTGGAAGACAATGAAATCAATGTGGAAGTATTGCGCGCCATGTTGCGCCAGTTGGGCTTTGAATGCGATGTTGCGCCCAATGGCAAAGAAGCCCTGCATATGGTGAAGGAAACCGCGTATGACATTGTGCTGATGGATGTGAACATGCCCGTGATGGACGGCCTGACCGCCACCCGCGAGCTGAGGAGCATGCCTTTGCTTCAGGGCGCAAACGCGGACTTGCCCATTATCGCCCTCACTGCCGCCACCCTGCCGGACAACATCGCAGAGATCATCAATGCGGGCATGAACGACCACATAGCCAAGCCGTTCAACATGGCAATCCTGCGTAAAAAACTTGCCAAATGGCTTAACCTGCATTGAGCAATAAAAAAACATGTCTGCCGCAAAAGTTTCAAAAACCAATGCCGCCAGAATTCTTGAAGGCCTGAGCATCCCCTACACTCTGCACACGGCAGACGTGGATGAAAACGACCTCTCAGCCGTAACAATGGCCCACAATCTGGGCGTTGACCCGGCCTGCGTGTTTAAAACACTGGTGGCAAAGGGGGATAAAACAGGCGTACTCATGGCCTGTATTCCCGCGGCTGCCGAGCTGGATCTCAAGGCGCTTGCCGCCGCATCTGGCAACAAACATGTGGAGATGGTTCCCCTTAAAGACGTGCGCCCTCTCACGGGCTATATGCGCGGCGGTTGCTCCCCTCTTGGCGCTAAAAAAGCCTATCCTGTCCTTGTGGATGAAAACGCCATTCTTCAGGATTCCATCTTTGTAAGCGCCGGACAGCGTGGGGTGCAGCTTTGCCTTAAGCCGGATGACCTGGTGCAGGCTGTTGATGGGCAATATGCCCCGATAGCGCGGCTATAAGGGCGCAGCATCCTTCATACCCAATACCCGCCCGGCTGGGGTCTGGCGTCTATGCGCGGCCTTGTCGCTACGCACGGCAGTGCCTTGCCGCCGCTATGGAGAATCACATGCA
>QKDT01000239.1 GCA_003251995.1 Desulfovibrio desulfuricans | reverse complement strand
GTTTGTGCGATTCGCCAAATCCGCAAATCACCAGCACCACCGCCACAAACAAGGCCCAGTTGACAGAATTGATGTATATCTGGGAGTGCAGCTCACGCGAGGTATAGTCAACCTTGAACAGGGGCATGATGTGCGTTGCCATGCTCTGATACATTATGGAAAACAAGCCGCTTATGAGCGCCTGCGAGGCAATGACCGTTGCCATGAGGCTGAGAATCAGAAAAGGAACATATAGGTACCGGGCCTGGCTGTTGATCATCTCAAACAGTACATTGTCGGCACCGGGATTGCGGATAAGAAACGACGTCTGCCCCATATAGCTTGCGACCAGAGCCACAAAAACGATTCCCCAGGCCGCGATGATGGGCTTGCGCCCCATATGGCCCATATCCGCATACAGGGCCTCGCCACCAGTGGCGCACAAAATGACCTCAGAGAGCACAAAAAAGCTCACCAGTCCGTTATGCGTCATAAAATCAAGTGCATACAGCGGGTTAATGGCCTTGAGAACCTGCGGTGTCTGCACTATGGAAACGCAGCCCGATAAAGCCAGCACAGTAAACCACAACGCCATGATGGGCCCAAACACGCCAGATACCGCCCCACTGCCCCTTTTTTGCACAGCAAAAAGCACAAGGGTAATCACCAGTGCCAGCCCAACGATTACGTCTTTTGACGTATGTTCCATGCCGGGAACCAGCGTCAGACCTTCCACCGCCGAAAGTATGGAAATAGCAGGGGTAATGACGCCATCGCCAATAAGCAGTGAAACGCCCACAAAGGCAAGCACCGAGGCTACGCCCAGTTTCTTGGACGATTTGAGCAGGGGCCGCAAAATGGAAAGCAGCACGATGGTGCCGCCCTCGCCCCCCTTGCTCAGGCCCATGGCGAGCCAGGCGTAGCCCACCGTCACAAGAAGTATCAGCGTCCAGATAATCAGCGACAGAATGCCGATAAAGTGGGCTTCCGTGCGTTCGGTCAATAAAAATATGACCGCAAGCGTGTATATGGGGCTTGTGCCAATATCGCCAAACACGAGGCCCAGCGACTTGATGATAGAAGAAGGGGTAACCTGCTGTGAATCCATAGGTCCTCCAAGCATTGCAGCGCACCATAATGCAGACGCAACATGCTGGCAATACGCGCCGAAAGGTGCGCCAACTAACAGTTTGGCAGGTGTGCACGATCAGGCTGCGCCCAGACGGCATGGGGAGAGGAGCGCAAGGACGCCCCATATACGAAAAACGCCGCCCCTTGCGGGGCGGCGCATATTACGGAAGGAAAACCACGTTTACGGCAGCATCCAATGCAGCACGGTGGATTGCAGGTAGGTAAGCACGCAGATGAAAGCGGTCATCGCCAAGCTGTGACCAAGCGTAAACCGGAAGAGATCGCCTTCATGCCCCACCAGATTGGTGGCAGCAGTTGCCACACTGATGGACTGGGGCGAAATCATCTTGCCGGTAACACCACCTGAAGAGTTGGCGGCAACAGCCAGGGCCGGGTCCATACCCACCACTTCAGCCGTCGAGCGCTGCATACCGCAGAACAGGGCGTTGGAAGAGGTGTCCGAACCAGTCAGGAACACGCCCAACCAACCCAGAATGGGCGAGAAGAGCGGGAACAACGGCCCGGTCAGGGTAAAGCCGATACCCAGGGTGGAGCTCATGCCAGAGTAGTTCATGAGGTAGGCCAGGCCCAGAATCATGGCAATGGTCAGAATGGGGAAGCGCAACTGGTGGATGGTGCGGACAAGGCAGTTCACAGCCTTGCCGAACGAATACCCAGGCATGAAAGGCACAGAGAAGAACCCAGCAAGCAGAATTGCCGTACCACCGGCGGAAAGCCAGTTGAACGTGAACACCGCGGGGTAGTTGGGGTTTTTGCCCGCAGCCAGAATGGGGGCGGCCTTGTTCACCATGCCGTCAAGGGCGGGCCAGGAGAACTTGAAGACCGAACCGGGTACCTGAGCGAGCAGAGCCTTGAACTGGGGCAGGCCCCACAAAAACACCATGATCGCCAAAATGATGTAAGGCAGCCATGCACGCAGCACTACGCCCGTTGCGGGGGCAGTGCCGCTCAACACGGTTTCCTTTTCACCTTCAAAGCGCCAGATGCTCTTGGGCTTCCACACGCGCAGCAGCAGCACCATAGCAATGATGGTGACCAGAGCCGACATGATATCCGGCAGGGTTGCGCCGTGGTAGTTAGAGAACAGGAACTGCGAAGCGGCAAAACTCACACCAGCCACAATAATGGCGGGCAGCACTTCCATGGCACGCTTGAAGCCGCACATGACCACGCAAAGCCACATGGGCACCAGAATGGACAGGAAGGGCAACTGGCGGCCCACGATCTGGCTCACGTGCATTTCAGGAATGCCGGAAACCTGGGCGCCAACGATGATCGGAATACCAATGGCACCAAAGGCCACGGGCGCAGTATTGGCAATCAGGCAGATACCTGCGGCGTACAAGGGGCGGAAGCCCAAGCCCACCAGCATGGCAGCGGTGATCGCCACAGGGGTGCCAAAGCCCGCGGTGCCTTCAATGAAGGAGCCAAAGGCAAAGGCGATAAAGATGGCCTGAAGACGGCGGTCATCTGTCAACCGCGCGAGCGACTCTTTGATGTATTCAAATTCGCCCGACTCAACAGTCATGTTGTACACCCACACCGCCGTGATAACGATCCAGACGATGGGGAAGATGCCGAAAGCGGCACCATAGGTCAACGCACCCAACGCAGTCCCAAACGGCATGCCCCACACAGCAACCGCCAAAAGGAACGAAAGGCACACTGCAAGCGCCGCGGCGTAGTGCCCCTTAGCACGACGCACAGCCAGCATGTAAAACAAGCTGATCAGGGGGATGCCCGCCAGCAAGGCGGAAAGAACGGCTCCGCCAACCGGATCATAAACTTGCGTCCAAGCCATATAACAGACCCTCAACTGTTATTTGTTACAAGGGGGCTTGAGCAGTGCGGAGTCCCTTCCGTTCGACCCGAAAATACTACCACTTCCCCCACTAAGGCCTATGTGTGCGGATATAACCTTTCAACAAAAAAAACAATATGTTTCTCAAACAATGGCGAAACAAATCTTACTACTATTGTCGCAAATTGGCGGGCAGCGCGAAGTAAAGACGGGCAGCCATGTCAAAAAAAATTCCCGGCAG
>QKDT01000397.1 GCA_003251995.1 Desulfovibrio desulfuricans | reverse complement strand
CATCGGGGCGGGCTTCGGGTGAAAGCTCCTCAAGCTGCGAGGGTTCGCGCAGACCAAAACCCAATGCCAACGGGAGCTTGAAGGACGACCGCGCACGCCGCATGGTTACAGCCACCTGCGGCGCAAGGTCGCTACGCTCGCCGGTGATACCCATAACAGAAACCACATACACGTAGCCCTCGCCCACGCTGTCGTACAAGGCCATGCGCTCTTCAGTGGTATTGGGGCCAACCAACGGGATAAGGGCAATGCCCTCTTTTTTCAGGGCATCGCGCAACGGCCCGGCTTCTTCGTAAGGTAGATCTGGCACAATAAAGCCATGCACACCGCCGCGCGCGGCATCACGGGCCAGATTTTCGTAGCCATACTGAAGAAAGGGATTCAGATAGCCCATGAGCACCACACCGGCCTGAATAAGCCCCTTGCGCTCAATAAGTTCCTCAAGAATACCACGCAGGTTCACACCGTCGCTCAAGGCGCGACGCGAGGCTTCTTCCACCACCGGACCGTCTGCCACCGGGTCGGAGAAAGGCACGCCGATTTCGATGATATCCGCCCCGCTCTCATCCAGTTCCATCAGTGTGGGCCAAAAGGTGGACTGATCGGGAAAGCCCGCCGTCAAAAAGGGAATGAGGGCCGGACGTCCGGCGGCCTTGGCATCGCGGATTTTCTGTTCAAGAATATTCATGACTACACCTCTTCCTGACCCTGCGCCGCAAAGCCCAGCGCCTTGTTGACGATGCCCAGATCCTTGTCGCCGCGACCAGACAGGTTCACCACCACCTGATCGCCCTTTTTGAATTCCTGCGGGTGGTCAAGCACCCAGGCCAGCGCGTGCGAGGATTCGAGCGCGGGCAAAATACCCTCGGCCCGGCACAGACGCTGGAACGCGTTAAGCGCGTTGGCGTCTTTGACCATGCCGTAATGGACGCGCCCGATCTTTTGCAACCACGAATGTTCAGGCCCCACGCCGGGGTAATCCAGACCGGCGGAGATGGAATGCGAGGGCTCCACCTGACCATCATTGTTTTGCAGCAGCATGCTGTACGCGCCGTGCAGCACGCCGGGGGTGCCAAGATTCAGCGGGGCGGAATTGAAACAACCGGTTTCGCCCGTGCCTGCCGCTTCCACGCCGATAATGCGCACGCTGGCATCATCCACAAAGGGATGGAACATGCCGATGGCGTTGGAGCCACCGCCCACGCAAGCCACCACGGCAGTGGGCAGACGCCCGGTTTTTTCCAGCATCTGCGCGCGGGTTTCTCTGCCAATCACGCTTTGCAGCATGCGCACCAGCTTGGGGAAGGGGTGCGGCCCGGCAGCCGTGCCAAAGCAGTAATGGGTTGTTTTCTGGCTGCCAATCCAGGCGCGCAGGGCTTCGTTGATGGCATCCTTGAGGGTGCGGGTGCCACTTTCCACAGCATGCACGGTGGCGCCCAGCAGTTTCATGCGCATGACGTTGGGCGCTTGCCGCTCCACATCTTCCGCGCCCATGTAGATGGTGCATCCCATGCCCAGTCGGGCGGCGGCGGCAGCCGTGGCAACGCCGTGCTGGCCCGCGCCGGTTTCTGCCACCAGGTCGGTTTTGCCCATATATTTGGCAAGCAGGGCCTGCCCAAGCGTGTTGTTGACCTTATGCGCGCCAGTGTGCAGCAGATCTTCGCGCTTGAGCCACAAGTCAAAACCCAGTTCTTCCGAAAGCGTGGGGCAATAGGTCAACGGTGTTTCGCGCCCGGCGTAATTGAACAGCAGGTCATTCAGCTCTGCCTGAAATTTTTCAGTGGGGTAGATGTCGCGCATAGCCGCTTCCACTTCCATGAGGGGCGGCATAAGCAGTTCGGGTACAAAGCAGCCGCCGAACTCACCAAAGTAACTGTCTTTCATAATGAATACCCATTGCCTTTGGAGTTTGCGGCCATAAATGCAGCCGCCATTTTTTCCCTGTTTTTACGTCCCGGCGCATCTTCCACACCGGAATTAAAATCTACACCGGCGGGGGCGCACATGCCCAGAGCTTTGCCAACATTGGCGGCGTTCATTCCCCCGGCAAGCAGCCAGGGCTGCGGCGGACGAAGTGTGCCAAGATCAGACCAATCAAGCTTGTGCCCGCTGCCGCCGCCTTTCAGGCCCGCATCCAGCAAAAAGTAAGCGCAGGCCTTGGCATTGCGCTGCAAATCATTATACAGCAACGCGCGGTGGGTGTAACGGTCGGGCCAGAGTACCCGAATGACGCGCTCCGCGCCGACTGCCTGCGCACACTCCACACTCTGGTGCCCATGCAGTTGCGCGTAATCAAGGCGGGCCTCATCCATGATGCGCTTGATTTCGTCTGCACCCTGATTCACAAATACGCCCACCCGCAGCAAGGGGCCGCTGTTCAGGGCGGCAGCCTGTGCCGGGGTTATGCCGCGAGGGCTGCGGGCATGAAAGATAAAACCGCACATGCTTGCCCCCAGGCTTACCGCCTGGTCGACGTCTTCCTGCCGTGTAAGGCCGCAGAATTTGATCAGCATGTGCAATCTCCCTCTGTTTTGGCAGTTGCGCCAAGCAAGGCCGCCAGCGCCGCGCCAGGAGTTCCGTTTTCCATCAGGGCGCTGCCCACCAGGGCGGCATGGTACCCAGCCGCTGCCGCTGCACGCAGATGCTCTGCGCTGCTCATGCCGCTGGCTGCTATCCATTGTTCGCCCTTGGCAGGGGGGCAGGCCTGAGCCAGTTGCAGGCAGGCATCGCGGTCCACAGCCAGGGTTTCCAGATCTCGGGCGTTGACCTGTATGATGCGCGCCCCGCTCTCTCGGGCAAGGCGTAGGTCTTCCGCATCAAAAATCTCCACCACCGCATGGATTCCGTAGCTTTCCGCCTGCTCACGCAGGACGCGCAGGGTTGCGGCATCGGGGGTCAGCCGTACTATGAGCAGCAGGGCCGAGGCCGGGGTTGCTGCTGTGGCCCGCACCTGCAAGGGATCAAAAATGAAGTCCTTGCGCAGCAGGGGCACACGCGGCCCGGTGTAGAGCGCCGGGTCTGCGGCGCGGGCCAGATATTCCAGCCGCCCGCGAAAAAAGGCTTCTTCCGTCAGCACGGACACTGCGCTGGCCCCTGCGGCGGCATACTGACGCGCCACGTCTTCCACCTCGAGGCTTTCACAGATCACGCCCCGCGAGGGAGAGGCCCGCTTGTACTCCGCCACCAC
>QKDT01000269.1 GCA_003251995.1 Desulfovibrio desulfuricans | reverse complement strand
CGAGGCGGTCATTGTGGGCGGCGGCTTTATTGGCCTTGAAGCAGCCGTGGCCCTTGCCGACATGTGGGGCGTGAAAGTCAGCGTTGTGGAAATGATGGATCAGATCCTGCCCGGCGTGCTTTCCCAGCCCCTTTCGCTCATGGCGGCTAACGACTGCCAGACCCACAAGGTTGACGTGTTCACCTCTGAAAAAGTGCTGCGCCTTGAGGGCGAAAACGGCACGGTCAGCAAGGTGGTTACCGACAAACGCGAAATCCCGGCCCAACTGGTGATCTTTGCAGCAGGCTTTATCCCCAACGGGCAGATCGCCAAGGAAGCCGGGCTGGAAGTAGCCCCCTTTGGCGCCGTGGTGGTGGACGAGCACATGCGCACCACCGACCCCAGCATCTACGCTGGCGGCGACTGCGTAGCCATCAAGAACATCATCACCGGCAAGATCGGCTATCTGCCCCTGGGCAGCATGGCAAACCGTCAGGGCCGCATCATCGGCACCAACCTTGCTGGCGGCAATGCCAGCTTCCCCGGATTTGTGGGCTCCTGGGCCGTCAAGCTATTCGGCCTTTCCTTCTGCGGCGTGGGCCTTACTGTTGAGCGTGCCCGCAAGGAGGGCTTTGACGCCATGAGCGTGAGCGTGGAGCAGCTAGACCACGCCCACTTCTACCCCGAAAAATCCATGATGAGCCTTGAACTGGTGGTGGATAAAGCCACCAGCCGCGTGTTGGGCATGCAGGGCGCTTGCGCCGACCCGGATTCGCTGAAGGCGCGTATTGATGCCGTTGCCGCGGCACTGCAATACTCCAAGCCGACGGTGGAAGACATCTCCAATCTTGAAATCGCCTACGCTCCGCCCTTCGCCTCTGCCATGGACGTGGTCAACGTGGTTGCCAACGTGGCTGACAATGCCCTTGCCGGTCGCTTTACCCCTGTGACTGCCGACCAGTTTATGGATATGTGGCAACACCGTAATGAGAACCACGTGTTCTTCATTGACTCCCGCCCTGCTGCGGCAGGCAAAGCTATGCAGGAAAAGCACCCCGACTGGCACGCCATGCCGCTGGAAGAAATTGCCGCCAGAATCAACGAGGTTCCCAAGGACCGCCCGGTTGCCATTATCTGCAACACTGGCCTGCGCGCCTATGACAGCCTGCTGGTGCTGGCCCGCAATGGAGTGACCAATGTGGTCAACTCCACCGGTGGTATGCAGGCTGTTATCAAGATGGGGCTTTCGCTGTAAGGTGTAGTGTCCCACCGGAGATTCGATCAGGCTTTTGACAAAAACGGCGCGTTTTTGGGCAGTGCGCAGCGCTTGCGTGCAGCTCAAAAACGCGCCGTGTATAGCGCGGTGCAGCAGGTCCATACTTGCGGTAACGTAGGGAAAATGCCTGTCACAAAACTTTTGTAACATTTTTTTTACCCACCCTCCGCATCTCAACCACTTGTCATCATAAACTTTCCTGTAAAGGCAGCCGCAAGTCAGCCTATCCGAAAGCGTAAATTGTCACTATTTTCCGTGAGTTGCGTCTGACACAATTTTTTTTATTACTGCCCCTATTAAACTGTTCAAACAAACAATTTTATGGTAAGCGCAAAAACGCGCATTTCGTCGGGGCAGACGAGGGTGTGCTATAAGGCTTCAAAACAAGTGATACCAAGCTTTTTTGGTGGACGCGAAAAGGCGTATTGGGTAGTGTTTCCATACCACGATTCCGCTCCCAGCCTCCATTTTGTGTTCACTTCACGGCTTAGCCGTCACATTGTCCCTGCCTAGTGCGGGGCCTTATCTCAAGGGCCGATCCGACCCACGCCGATTTTGTAAAAACATTGTGCGCCTTTTGGGCGCCAAGGAGGAACAGATGGCTCATATGAAAACTATGGACGGCAACAACGCTACCGCGCACATTGCCTACGCTCTGTCGGAAACGGCAGCCATTTACCCCATCACCCCCTCGTCCGTCATGGGCGAAGTTATGGACGAAATGGCAGCCAAAGGCGCCAAGAACCTGCTCGGTCAGATCGTGAACGTGCGCGAAATGCAATCCGAAGCCGGTGCCGCTGGCGCTGTGCATGGTATGCTTTCCGCTGGTGCCCTTACCTCCACCTATACGGCCTCTCAGGGCCTGCTGCTCATGATCCCCAACATGTACAAGATCGCTGGCGAATTGCTTCCCGGCGTTTTCCATGTTTCGGCTCGTGCGCTGGCCTCCCACGCCCTGTCCATCTTTGGCGACCATCAGGACGTGATGGCTGCCCGTCAGACGGGCTTCTGCTTCCTGGCTTCCTCCTCTGTGCAGGAATGTATGGACCTGGCCCTGGTGGCGCACCTTTCCGCCATTGATTCCAGCCTGCCCTTCTGCCACTTCTTCGACGGTTTCCGCACCTCCCACGAAGTGCAGAAGATCGAAACCATCGACTACGAAGACATCCGTCCCCTGGTGAACTGGGAAAAGGTGGCTGAATTCCGCGCCACCGCCATGAACCCCGAGCATCCGCACATTCGCGGCACCGCCCAGAACCCCGATATTTACTTCCAGAACCGCGAAGCTTCCAATCTCTACTACGACGCCGTGCCCGGCATCGTGCTTGAGAACATGAAGAAGGTTGAATCCATCACCGGTCGCAGATACCGCCTCTTTGACTACGTGGGTCACCCCGAAGCCGACCGCGTGATCATCTCCATGGGCTCGTCCTGTGAAGTCATCGAAGAAACGGTGAAGTACCTCAACGCACAGGGCCAGCGCGTGGGCCTCGTGAAGGTGCACCTGTTCCGCCCCTTCTCCACCGAGCACCTGCTGCGCGCCCTGCCCGCAACCGTGACCTGCATCACCGTGCTTGACCGCACCAAGGAAAGCGGCGCTCTTGGCGACCCGCTGTATCAGGACGTTTGCACCGCCTTCCTCGAAAAGGGCGAAGCTCCCACCCTGGTGGGCGGTCGTTACGGCTTGGGCTCCAAGGACTTCACCCCCGGCATGGCCAAGGCCGTGTTTGACAACATGCTTGGTCTCCAGCCCAAGAACCACTTCACCGTGGGCATCAACGACGACATCACCAACCTCTCCCTTGATGTGGAAGAGGAAATTGACACCGTGCCCGCTGGCACCGTGCAGTGCAAGTTCTTCGGCCTCGGCGCTGACGGCACCGTGGGCGCCAACAAGCAGGCCATCAAGATCATCGGCGACAACACCGACCTGTATGCCCAGGCCTACTTTGCTTACGACTCCAAGAAGTCCGGCGGCTTCACCGTGTCGCACCTGCGCTTTGGTAAGGAACAGATCACCTCTTCCTACCTGATCACCAAGGCCGACTACGTTGCCTGCCACAAGGCCGCCTATGTGACCCAGTACGACATTCTTGAAGGCATCAAGGAAGGCGGCACCTTTGTGCTGAACTCCAACTGGTCGCTTGCCGACATGGAACAGCACCTGCCTGCCTCCATGAAGCGCGAAATCGCCCGCAAAAAGCTGCGGTTCTACAACGTGGACGCCGTCAAGGTTGCCCAGGAAGTGGGCCTCGGCGGTCGTATCAACATGATCATGCAGACCGCCTTCTTCAAGCTTGCCAACGTGCTTGACTTTGAAAAGGCCGTGGGTCTGCTCAAGGAATCCATCAAGAAAACCTACGGCAGCAAGGGCGACAAGATCGTCAACATGAACATTGCCGCCGTGGACAAGGGCATGGACGCTCTGGAAGAAGTGAAGTACCCCGCTTCTTGGGCCACTGCCACTGAAGGTGCCACCGTGTGCCACTGCGACGATGATGAATACATCAGCGCCGTTGTGCGTCCCATCCTGGCCCAGCAGGGCGACAAGCTGCCCGTGTCCGCCATGGATCCGGCTGGCTTTATGCCCCTTGGCACCGCCGCTTGCGAAAAGCGCGGCTGCGCCATCAACGTGCCCGAATGGCAGGTTGAAAACTGCATCCAGTGCTGCCAGTGCTCCTTTGTGTGCCCCCACGCCGCCATTCGCCCCGTGCTTGCCACGGAAGAAGAACTGGCTGGCGCGCCCGCTTCCTTTGCCACCAAGGACGCCATCGGCAAAGAACTCAAGGGTCTGAAGTTCCGCATTCAGGTGTACACTGAAGACTGCCTGGGCTGCGGCTCTTGCGCCGAAGTGTGCCCCGCCAAGGTCAAGGCTCTCGTTATGAAGCCCCTTGACACCCAGATGCCTACCCAGAAGGAAAACCTGGCTTTTGCTGAAGCCAATATCACGCTCAAGGACGAGCTGATGTCGCGCGACACCGTTAAAGGTTCGCAGTTGCAGCAGCCCTTGCACGAGTTCTCTGGCGCTTGCGCCGGTTGCGGTGAAACCCCTTACGTCAAGGTGCTCACCCAGATGTTCGGCGAACGCATGATCGTTGCCAACGCCACCGGTTGCTCCTCCATCTGGGGCGCTTCTTCGCCCACCACGCCTTACTGCACCAACAAAGACGGCTTTGGCCCTGCCTGGGGTAACTCGCTGTTTGAAGACGCCGCCGAATACGGCTGCGGCATGGGCATTGCCTACGAACAGCGCCGTGGCCTTTTGGCTATGAAGGTTGAAGAAGCCCTGAAGGACGAATCCGCTTCTCCTGAACTGCAGGCTGCCCTCAAGGGCTGGCTGGAAAACAAGGACGACGCCGAAGGCTCCCGCAAGTTCGGTGAAATGATCATGGCGAACCTGGAAGGCTTTGACAGCCCCCTGGCCCATGAGCTGTGGCACATGGACGACCTCTTCACCAAGAAGAGCGTGTGGATCTTTGGCGGCGACGGCTGGGGCTACGACATCGGTTACGGCGGCCTTGACCACGTTCTCGCCAGCGGCGACGACGTCAACGTGCTGCTGATGGATACCGAAGTGTACTCCAACACCGGCGGTCAGTCCTCCAAGGCCACCCCGCTTGGCGCCGTGGCCCAGTTTGCCGCTGCGGGCAAGCGCACCGGCAAGAAAGACCTTGGCCGCATGGCTATGACCTACGGCTACGTGTATGTGGCCTCCGTCTCCATGGGCGCGGACAAGCAGCAGGTTATCAAGGCCTTCCGCGAAGCCGAAGCCTACAAAGGACCTTCGCTCATCATCGCCTACGCGCCCTGCATCAACCAGGGTCTGCGCAAGGGCATGGGCAAGAGCCAGGAAGAAGCCAAGATGGCTGTTCTTTCCGGCTACTGGCCCCTGTATCGCTACAACCCCGAACTGGCGAAGGAAAAGAAAAATCCCTTCCAGCTCGACAGCAAGGCTCCTTCTGCTGACATTCAGGAATTCCTGGGCGGCGAAACCCGCTTTGCCTCTCTGGAAAAGATGGCTCCTGAAGTCTCCAAGAAGCTGCGCGCGGAACTGGCTGAAGCCTATGCCGAACGCTACGCCATGCTCAAGCAATTGGCTGAACTGCCCTACCCCGACGCTAGCGCTGCCGAGTAGAGGCCTGACGTTATGACCACCCGCGCCCGCCAGCACACGGCTCCTCTTCAAGGGGCGGAACGTCGCTGCGGGCGCGGGCTATGTCATACGCTTAGGATCAAAGGTTAAAGGCCTGGGCGCGAGGAAAGCCCTCGCGCCCTTTTCCGTTATTACCGCCAGCCTGCCGGCACAGCAGGGGAGGCACTATGCACAACGGTCTATACATTACCGCCACTGGGCCCATGACGGGCAAGAGCGCCATCGCCCTTGGGGCCATGCAGCTACTCAGCCGCAGCATGCGCAAAGTGGCTTTTTTCCGTCCCATCATCAACGAACCTCAGTGGGACGACCGCGACCCCGACATCCATTTGATGCTTGAATACTTCAAGCTCAACATGGATTATTCCACCACATTCGCCTACACCCAGCGTGAAGCACGGCAGATCATCAATCAGGGTTCGCGCAATCTGCTGATCGAAAACATCATCCAGAAGTACAAAAAACTGCTGGAAACCCATGATTTTGTTCTGTGCGTCGGCACCGACTTTCTTGCCAAAGACCCGGTTTTTGAGTTTGAACTCAACGCTGAAATTGCGGCAAACCTTGGCTGCCCGGTCATCCTGGTCACCAGCGGCTACAATGTGAGCGCCGAAGACATTCGTGATTCGCTCCAGATCACCATGGACAGCCTTGAACCCTATGCGCTGGACGTGGTTGCCACCATTATCAACCGCCGCAACCTCACGCAGACAGAACTGGACGAATTGCGCGCTCACTTCAGCACGCAGGAAAACCGCGCCCTTATTTTCTCTGTTCCCAACGACCCCACCATCGGTCAGCCCACTATGGCTGACGTGAAAAAGGGCCTGGACGCGGAAGTGCTGTTTGGCGAAAAACGCCTTGATGCGCTGGTGGGCGATTATCTTATCGCCGCCATGCACGTGGACAATGTACTCAACTACATTGCCAAGGATCAGCTCATCGTCACCCCTGGCGACCGCGCCGACGTGCTGCTTGCCGCCATCGCCTCGCGCCTGTCTTCCTCCACCCCCGACATTGCGGGCGTGCTGCTTACCGGTGGCATTCGCCCCTCTGAGCGGGTATGCAAATTCATTGAAGGCTGGACCGGTTCGCCCCTGCCCATTTTGTTGACGGAGCACCACACCTACAAGGCCTTTATGGCCCTGCAAAGCATCATCGCCCCCATCGAACCGGGCGACGTGCGCAAGATCAACAGCGTGCTGGGCCTGTTTGAGCAGTACGTCAACGGCAAAGAAATCGAGAACCGCATCGGCGGTGAACGCAGCAGCCGTATAACGCCCATGATGTTTGAATTCGAGCTGATCCAGCGCGCCAAGAGCAATAAAATGCGCATCGTGCTGGCTGAAGGCACGGAGGAACGCATCCTGCGCGCCACCGATATTCTGCTGCGCCGCGATGTGGCAGAAATCATCCTGCTTGGCGATGTGGAAGAAATCCGCTCCAAGGCCAGCGCCTTTGGCCTGGATATAGACAAGGCCAGACTCATCGATCCGGTGAAGTCCGAGCTGTTTGACGACTACGCCAACACCTATTACGAGCTGCGCAAAAAGAAGGGCATCACCCCCGAACAGGCGCGCGATACCATGACCGACGCAACCTACTTTGCCACCATGATGGTCAAGAAGGACGATGCCGATGGCATGGTTTCCGGCTCGGTGAACACCACTGCGCACACCATCCGCCCGGCCTTTGAGTTTGTTAAGACCAAGCCCGGCTTCTCCGTGGTTTCCTCGGTCTTCCTCATGTGCCTCAAAGACCGCGTGCTGGCCTTTGGCGACTGCGCCGTCAACCCCAACCCCACCGCGCAGCAACTGGCTGAAATCGCCATTGCCTCGGCCCACACCGCAAAGGTGTTCGGCATTGAGCCGCGCGTTGCCATGCTGTCTTACTCCACCGGCACGTCCGGCAAGGGTGCGGACGTGGACGTTGTGGTTGAAGCCACCAAAATCGCACAAGAAATGGCCCCCGAGCTTGCATTGGAAGGCCCCTTGCAGTACGACGCAGCCATTGACCCCACGGTTGCCAAGACCAAGATGCCCGACAGCAAGGTTGCCGGTAAGGCCACTGTGTTCATCTTCCCTGACCTGAACACAGGCAACAATACCTACAAGGCTGTGCAGCGCGCCGCCGGGGCAGTGGCTATCGGCCCCGTGCTTCAGGGCCTGAACAAGCCTGTCAACGATCTCTCACGCGGTTGCACCGTGCCCGATATCGTCAACACTGTGGCTATCACCGCAGTGCAGGCCGCTGCCGAAAAAGCGGCGGCGAAGCAGTCATAGATACAGCCCCGGCTGACAGGTTCTTACGGCGGTTTGCCAACACGGCAAACCGCCGCATAAAACCTGTTGCCGCAAAACATTACTGACGCAAGGCATGCGCCACAAACTGCCGGCCCGCGATCAGACATAAACAAGATTAAGGAAAGGAAGAATTATGAAAATTCTGGTGATTAACGCGGGTTCCTCGTCCTGCAAGTATCAGTTGCTGGAAATGGACACGCGCAGCGTGCTCTGCTCCGGCCTTGCCGAACGCATCGGGCAGGAAGGCGGACGCCTCACCCACAAGATCGCCCCCGATACGGACAAAGAAGAAAAGCTCGTCCGCGAAGCTTTCTTCCCCACTCATGTGGAAGCCATGGAACTGGTCATCGCTCTGCTGACCGACGCTGACAAGGGCGTTATCAAGGACAAGAGCGAGATCTACGCCATCGGTCACCGCGTGCTGCACGGCGGCGAAGCCGTGAGCGACCCCGTGCTGGTTAACGAACGCGTAAAGCAGATTGTGGAAGAATGCGCCGTGCTTGGCCCCTTGCACAACCCTGCCAACCTCATGGGCATTGAAGTGGCTGAAAAGCTCTTCCCCGGCGTTCCCAACGTGGCAGTTTTTGACACCGAATTTGGCATGGGCATGCCCAAAGAATCCTTCATGTACGCTCTGCCCTATGAGCTGTATGAAGAACTGCGCATTCGCCGTTACGGCTTCCACGGCACCTCGCACAAGTACATTGCCAATGCCACCGCCCAGTTCCTCGGCAAGCCGCTTTCCGAACTGCGCTCCATCACCATGCACCTTGGCAACGGCTCTTCCATGAGCTGCGTAAAAAATGGCAAGTGCTTTGACACCAGCATGGGCCTCACCCCCCTGGAAGGCCTTGTGATGGGCACCCGCTGCGGCACCATTGACCCGGCGATCGTTCCCTTTATCATGGAAAAGAAAGGCCTCAGCCCCTCCGAAGCCGACACCCTGATGAACAAAAAGTCCGGCTTGCTGGGCTTGTGCGGCTACACCGACATGCGCGACGTGCATGCTCAGGTGGAAAAGGGCAACGAACGTGCCGAGCTGGCCCTCAACCTGCTTGTGCGCAGCATCAAAAAGACCCTCGGTTCCTACTTCTTCCTGCTTGAAGGCAATGTGGACGCCCTGGTGTTCACCGCTGGCATCGGCGAAAACGACGACATCGTGCGCGATATGGTGTGCGAAGGTCTTGAAGCCTTTGGCATCAAGATGAACAAGGAAGAAAACAGCACCCGCAAGCCCGGCGCGCGCATCATTTCCACGCCTGACAGCAAGATCCCCGTGATCATCATCCCCACCAACGAAGAGCTGCAGATCGCTCTCGCCACGGTGGAAGTGCTGAAAAAGTAAGTTTGCTTACTTTTTTGATCGCATATAAAGAGGCCGTCTCCGAAAGGAGGCGGCCTCTTGTTTTAACATTGTCTCAATTTTTACAGCAATCTGGCATGGGCCAGCCATACCCGAGACCTATCCACACAGCGCCTGTTGGATTCGTTAGGGCGCATATGGCAAATTGGGTGTTAAAAAGGCAAGAAGAAGCCCCTTTACTGATGCTTACCGTATACTCTGCAAGATCATTTTGTTGACCGCGCAGTTTGTAGAAACGGGCAGCAGCGCAAAGGGGCCCCAACAAGGTTTATCAAGCCATCCTGCACCAAATCCAAACGGCTTTAGTGTATGGATTTATAGCCGTCGTACGTTTTAAGCTTGCCCGTAAGTTTGGGCGCGTCGTTGATCAGCACAGGCACGGGGGTGCCGCTCTCAAGCTTTTTCAGCCAACCCTCGGCCTTGCTGCTGAGCAGTTCCGGCTTGTCCTTGCCCAGTTGCTGCACTTCGGGCCGGGGCCACAGGTAGCCGCCATTTTCATTACGGCCCTGCAAAAGGTAACGGGTGTTACCCTGCTGCACGGCCTTGGCAACTGTGAGCTTTTTCTGGTTCTGATACAGGGCCACGGCAGCCAGAATACCGGCATCATCCTTGCGGGCACGGTTCAGTGCGAGGCCCACGGCGGTGTCGGCAAACTCGCTGACAAAATTGAAGTCACCCTGAGAGTCAAAAGCCACAAACACCGGGCCGCGACCACGGTACAGCGGTGCGATAAGTTTGGAGATACTCAGGGTTTTACCCTTGCCCTGGGTCTGCGCATGAAAATCGTAGTCATAGGCATTGATGTACTTGCCGTTCTTTTCCTTGTTGGTCATTGCCAGCACGCCGTCCACACCTTCAATACCAAAAACTTCGGGGCTGACCGCGGCGGAGATGACATCGATGAACGATGCCGAGCATACCCAAGCATCAAAGCCATTGGCTTCAAGAGCATGGAACAGCTCCTGAATTTCGGGAGATACGGTTATGCCCTGCTTGTATTTAACAGAAACCTGCCCGGCCTTGCTGCCCTTGTAGCCTGCGGGGCTCTGCCACTTGCGCTTTTGCCAGAACGCGGGGTCAGCGCTGGCCTTGCGGTAGTACACAAAGGCCTGTTGCGCCATGCCATAAACCTGCTGAGGGGTCATGCCCGTGAACCAGTAGGTAATCCAGGGGTAGGAAACAGAAACATCCATGGTGTCGCCAATGGCATCGTAGAGCCAGCGCACTTTTGTGGCAAATTCCTTCCAGTCGTCGCCTGCCTGCATCTTCAGCATTTTATCGCCGTAAACACCAGACGGGGAAACATAGCCCTGGGAATACAGGCGCTTGTAGGCCGCTGCGGCATCCGCAGCTACCAGAGCCACGGTAAGGTTGTTGTATTCCTTGCCCAGATCTTTGTTGATATCCGGCACGCCGGTGGTCAGCACGGCATACATTTGATCGGGCTTGATGGCAAAGCGCATGTGCTCAAGTTGATAAATGGCGAGCTGCTCTTCCACATCCAGAATGGAAACCGTATTGTCAAAGTCAAAAACAGCATAGGGACGTATGGAGGGATTATAGTTGGGGCTGCCCTTGCCGTAGAGCACAAACATTTCGTTGAGGCTTTGACGCACAGTGGGGTCCCACCGGTCACTTTGCAACATGACCGTATCTGCCGCGCCCGCAGCAGAGGTCATTGCCATTGCCGCAACGACAAGGAAACAACACGCCCATAACTTACATTTTTTCATACCGCGCACTCCTGCAATCAGTTTTATACCATTACGGTCATGACAAGGCGGGTCCGCCAGGCAGCGAACCAACGAATGAATCTTCACAGATCGTCAGAACTTGTAGGTTACAAAATGTTTGCAGTTTATGTGCCATGCCTATATTTTTAATACGCTGTATTAATTGATAAAAAAATGAGATTTTCGCACAATGACACAAAATTGATACAATTATGCAAAACCAAGCTCTTCATAAGACAAAATTGTACTTTTATGTATTTGGGTATTTATCTGCTTTTTACAAAAAAAGGCCATCCGAGGATGGCCCTGTCTGCGGGCGCATGCGCACCGCCACAAAACAAAAAAACTCATATCATGCAGAAGGTTGCGGCAGCACCTCACCCATTGCTCGCTCAAACTGCTGGGCGTAGGCCTCCTGCTTTTTTCTGCGGTTGTAATCGTTGGAGCTTTTCATATAAAGGCCACCGCCAGCGGCTACCACAAGGGCTGCTATGCCCCCAAACTTGGCGCTCATGAGCAAAGCCTCGGGCAGGCGGCGCAAAAGTTCACCCGAATTATCCGTAAACAGGTGCATAAGAAAGCTAAAGCAAACCAGCCCAACCACAAAAATAATAGCGCTGACTTTGCACACTTTTTTCAAGGGGTAGGTTTCCACTTCATATTCTGTAACACGGGTCTGGCCGCAGCGCTTCATCAGGGCGGGAGCATCCAGGAATTCGTGCCTCCAGCCCGAGGTTGGGCTGCTTACGGCAAAGACCTCCTGCACAATATCCTGACCGCCCGATGTGCTGCTGACTGGGCCAAGGCACCCGAGATTCAGTATGTCACCCATGGCAAGCTGGTACTCAGACGGAAGGGGCAACTGCACCTCAACGCCGTTTTCAAGCCGGAGCGTAACGCCCTGCCACCGCTTTTCGCCACGGGGCAAATGCATGCGCGGGCTTGCGCCACCGAGTGGGATAATCTGCTCCTGCGTGGAAACCTGCCACGGGGCTAGTGCCAGCACTTTGCCCTCCATGGCGCTTGCCCGAAAAACCGTACCTTCCACAGTAAAATCCATGAAAACCTCTCTCCATACTGCTTAGCGGTTAGCGAGGCAGCAGTTGTTCCTCAAGGGCAATGTCCACGGCAACCTCACGCGAGGGCAGC
>QKDT01000211.1 GCA_003251995.1 Desulfovibrio desulfuricans | reverse complement strand
GTTCATCAAGTTTGAAGGCGAAGAAGAATAGTTCCCGACCACGGGATTGCATAAAAAGAGGGGGCTTGCGCCCCCTCTTTTTATTTGAGCGTTGCCAACGGCAAGGCGATCAGAAATCAGAAGCAGGCTGCGGCTTTGCCGCGCCGCTATTCTCTGCCTGCCGCACTGCGCGGGGCATTAGCCCGTATTATCCCCTGCTCATCGCCCGACGTTTTACCCATTGTGTCGGCTTGAGCGCTCTTTGCCGCGCATGAAAGCCATATGCCCGCAGTCACGCAAACAAGCCCTGCAAGATGGGTCAGCAGAATTTGCTCACCCAACACCAACCACGAAAGCGCTACGCCGCTCAGCGGCACAAGACCGGTAAACGATGCAGCGGCACTGGCTGGCACATGGGCAATCCCTCGAAACCACAGCACGTATGAGAGGTACGAAACCGCCACGCCATAATACGCAATCCCTGCCATACACACGCCAGACATCATGGTAAAGTCAAAGTCGCGCGCTTCAAAAAGCGTCATGGGCAACAGCATGCCAAAAGCGTACAGCGACACCAGGGTTGTGCGGCGTAGGGGCGACATGGGGCGGCAACGGGCTTTGCTGAGTACGGAGAATGCCGCTTCGCACAGCACCGCCGCCAGCACCAGTCCATTGCCCAGCAATGAACGCCATACTTCACCTGTGGCGGCATCCGTGCTTTCCAGGCCTGCCGCCCCCTGCATGGTCAAAAATGGCGTAATATTTATGGCAAGAAGCCCCAAACTGACACAGGCAATACCCATAATACGGCGTAACGGGGGCCTCTCACGGAGCACTGCCCATGCCAGCAACCCTATGACCGCTGGGGCGGCACTGCTCATCAATCCCGCGGAAGCCGCACTGGTAAAACGCAACCCCTCAAAGGTGCATACCCTGTATAAGGCAATGCCGCATAAGGCCTGAAGGGCCAAAGTGGCATGAGTACGCACATCAAGCGCCGCAGTTTCTATACGCAGCCACAACAACGGCAGCATCACCAGCAAACCTGTGCCAAGCCCCATTTCTGCCGCCAAAAAAACGGGGACACTGCCCACAAGCAGTTTGCCAGCCACCACCGCGCTGCCCGCTATACTCATGGCGAGCGTAAGGCTGATCCACGCCCCCCAAGGGCGAGCCGCAGCAGCTTGCGCCGTTGACGTCCCTGCCGAAGGCAGCGTCTTGGCGGCCTTATCTTCCGGCACGCTCTGTGCGCTGTTCTCACATAAACTCATTGATAGCCTCCCAATTTCTTCGTGTATCTGATGCCGGACAACGGCCCGTGATACGCAAAATCCCCGGTGACTCGTATTGCCATCCGACGTTTGAGAGGCTAGCGTGATCAAAGTGGTTTTAGTAAGCACCACTTTTTTGCAATTTTTACCATACCAATTATAGGTGCGCCATGTGGCTTAGCCTTGATGCGAAAAATCCACTTTCACTGAACCGCCAAATCTGCGCGCAGATCAAGGCTCTTATCTTGCGCGGACACCTGGCGGCGGGCGACAGGCTGCCTTCAACCCGCCAACTGGGCAAGGATCTGGCGGTGGCCCGCAGCACTGTTATCGAAGCGTATGACCAGTTGCTTGCAGAAGGATATATTGAATCCCGCCGTGGATCAGGAACACGCGTAGCCATGGGCATACGCCCCCAGCCAGAAATTATCGGGCAATCACCAGTTGCGAGGTTCACTCGTGCAAAGGAAAATGCGGGCAACAACGACTCTGCTATGGTCAACTTTCAGTCCGGCATCCCGGCCCTGGAGCATTTTCCCGCGGCAGAATGGGGCAAGCTGTACAAACAGGTTTGCGATACAGTGCCAGCATCTGCCCTGCGCTACAGCAGCCCTCAAGGCGTTGCAGAACTTCAGCAAGCCATCTCCGGCTGGTTGCTGCGCATGCGCGGCCTGAGTGCCGCCCCAGAGCAAATCATGATTACCACAGGCGCTACACAAGGCCTCCGGCTGGTAGCGCGGCTGCTCTACCGCCCGGATGCGCTGGCAATTGTTGAGGACCCAGTACACAGGGGATTGGTGGAAGTGATTTCTCGTGCCGGATACGCCATCCAGGGGGTTCGCGCGGACGAGCAAGGCATGGACGTCTGCCGCTTGCAAAGCCTCCCAGAGCAAGCTATCCGCAGCTGCGCCTTTGTCTATGTGACCCCATCGCACCAATACCCCACAGGGGGGATCCTCTCCGCGCAGCGGCGGCAAGTGCTGGTGGATTTTGCCCAACGCCACAATTGCATGTTGGTGGAAGACGATTACGATGGAGAATTTCGTTTTGAAGGCACACCCGTGAGCGCACTGCGCGAGCTTGCGCCAGAAAGCGTCATATATATCGGCTCGTTCAGCAAGATACTCGCGCCAGCACTGCGCATTGGATTTGCCGTTGTGCCGCAAACCATGGCAGACCGTTGGGCAATAGAAAAACAGTACACTGACGTGCATACAGATGCACTGACGCAGCGCACACTGGCTGCCTTTATTTCCAGCGGTGGCCTTGAGCGGCATATCTGGAAAATGTGCAAGCTCTACAAGCGCAAAAGATTTTTTTTACTGGAAAGCCTGCGGCGGCACTTTGGCAAATCTTTTACCGTCAGTGGTCAGGCTGCGGGCTTGCACCTGGTAGCGGGCTTTCCCGGTGTTTGCTTTACAAATGATGTTCTTGCAACCATGCGTGAACATGGCGTACGCGCTGTACCTGTAGAACAGCATTCGCTGAGCAACGATGGTACACATGCCCAAGAACTTATTATGGGATATGCGCACCTGTCGGAAGAATCTATGGAACGAGGCGTGCATGCTCTGCAGTTGTCACTTGCGCATTAAGCATACTGTTTTAATAAAATGTCCTTTTTCACAAGCTATCCAGCGGCTTGCCGCACTGTATGCTATCAATTGCCGCGCCAACTGTGCATTGACAGGATGCCCGCAATGAGGCAATAGAAAAGCCTTCATCCACAAGCGGCGCATCATTTGTGCGCACATCTTTTCTCGCGGAGGGCGGAGATGAAAAAAGGTATGACATGGCTTGCTGCAATGGCATTTTGCGCGGCACTTGCTGCGCCCGCAATGGCTGCGGAACCCATCAAAATCGGTGTTGCCGGCGCGCACTCCGGTGACCTAGCCTCCTACGGCGTCCCCAGCTTGAATGCCGCCAAGGTTGTGATTGCCGAAGTT
>QKDT01000047.1 GCA_003251995.1 Desulfovibrio desulfuricans | reverse complement strand
TGGGCAACCTTGGAGCGCACAAGGTCAGGGTTGGTCAGATCACCAGCGCGCAGGCCCACCCGGGCGGCCTTGTCTTCATAGCAGGGGCCGATGCCGCGACCCGTGGTGCCTATTTTGAGCCCCGCGCGTTTGGCTTCGCGGGCCTGATCCAGGCTTTTGTGATACGGCATGATGAGGTGGGTTTTTTTGCTGATGCCAAGGCGTGTGGGCGAAACATCAATGCCCCTGGCAGCAAGGTGATCCACTTCTTCAAGGAACACGTGCGGGTCAAGCACAACACCGTTGCCGATGAGGCAAATTTTGTTTTCGTGCAGTATGCCGGAGGGGATAAGGTGAAGAATGGTTTCTTCGCCCTGCACCTTGATGGTGTGCCCAGCGTTGTTGCCGCCCTGAAAGCGGACAATAACGCGGCTCTGGGCGCTCAGCATATCAACAATTTTGCCCTTGCCCTCGTCGCCCCACTGAGCGCCGATGATGACCGTATTCGCCATGGTGTTACCTGCCTGCTATGCCGCCGCGCAACGGCGGGTGATATAGGCTGCGTTTATGCGCCGGACGCGACAGAACGACCGAAGGGTGTTTCCCCTACGGCCCCACTGCTCCGAAAGCGGGACGCAAAGCCTTTAATGGTACGTATCTCGTATGCAACTGCAAGTCAAATGGCGCACCGGGGCCATTTAACCTGCATGCGCGTTAATTTTCTGGTTTAGGGTCCGTCTGTTCCCTTTCGTCCGAGCGAGAGGGTCTGAACTCCAGCACCCTGCACTTGCTGACCGCAGGGGGAGCCTCCGGCCCTTCAAGCTCGAATTCCGGCATGGGATTAACCGCGCCTTCAGGCTGCTTGCCCAGGGGCTGCGCCTGCCTGCCCCAGTGGTAGTTAAAAAGCTGGTTTTTCCAGCGTTTAGCCTGAATAAGCGAAAATATAAGTGTGGCTTCTTCCCACCGTTTGGTGGGCTCAAAGCGGCTCGCCGTTGTGGCATATTTGCTCCACAACGACATAAGCGAGGCTTCGTCAATGGCGTCCAATTGCTGGGCCAGCCTGACAAGCAGCTTTTCCATATTACCTCCCATGTAACGAGACACTGTAGTGTGCAGTAGAAATTTCGTCAACGCAGGGGTCGGGTTGATTTGCCGCCATGCATCGTCAGGCTTTCGCCCTGCGCGGGTCGAGTATCATGGGTGTACACTCCCCTTGCCGTGTGTGCGCCTTTCTTGCCTGGCGGCAAATCCGCACCGCCCACGAAATGGGCTGAGTTGCCGCTGGGGCATGAGACCTGCGTTTTGCGCGGGTTTAGTATCGGGAAAGTCCATTCCCCCTGGCAGAGAGCGTCATCCGCACCTGCCCGCGCCCTCCTTGCCCCGGATAAATCAAGTTGGGTCGATATCGTCATCTTTGCACCGCATTGCTCCATACGCTTTGCACCGCGCATGGCGCTTCAGTCATACCCGTCAGGTTACGCACGCCTGTAGAATATGCGCGCCGCGCCATCGCCTCCAGGCCGCCCCAACCGCCACCGCCAGCGAATGGGGCTGGTTGTTTGACGCATTCTGTGGTATGCGGATGCCTCACTTGATCGGCGAACATCTGGAGGCAAGCATGTCGGATCTCAAGTCCATGTACAGCACCGTCCACAAGGACGCTTTCCCTGACACCATGACCATCATTTTGGGCGATGAAAAACTCGTGTACCACAAGCGTACCTGGACGCTGGACAACGAGGAAAAGGGCCTGCGCTACGGCGAAAACCCCGACCAGCCCGCAGCCCTCTATGCTCTTAAGGAAGGCTCCATTTCCTGCGGCGGTCTGACCTGGCGCGGCCCTGGCAACGGCATTGTTTCTGCGCTTACCGAAAGCCAGATGATCCAGGCGGGCAAGCACCCCGGTAAAACCAATCTCACCGATGTGGATAACGGGGCCAACATTTTGCAATACCTCACCGAGCGCCCTGCGGCGGTGATTTTGAAGCACAACAACCCCAGCGGCGCGGCCTGGAGCAACGATGGTGTTGCTGCGGCTCTTGAAAAAGCCTTCTGGTGCGACCGCATCGCCGCCTTTGGCGGGGCCGTTGTGGTCAACCGTCCCTTCACGCGCGAAGCTGCGGAAATTGTCGCCGCCAACTATTTTGAAGTTGTCGCCGCTCCCGCCTTTGAAGAAGGCGTGGTGGAAATTCTCAAAGGCCGCAAAAACCTGCGCATCATGGAATTGCCCGGCCTCGGGCGGCTTGAAGAGCTGACCGGCTCTGCCTTCCTTGATATCAAGAGCTTGGCTGACGGCGGCATCATTGTGCAGAAATCCTTTGTAAACCGCATTCTTGAAGTCAGTGATTTCCTGCCTGCCACCGCCACCACCAAGGAGGGCGTGTCTGTTGCCGCCCGCGCACCCAGCAAGCAAGAGCTGGACGATCTGCGCTTTGCCTGGGCCGTGGAGGCTGGCGTCACGTCCAATTCCGTTATTTTTGTGCGCGACGGTGCAACTCTTGCCATTGGCACGGGCGAACAGGATCGCGTGGGCTGCGTAGAGCTTGCCATCCACAAGGCGCACACCAAGTATGCGGACACGCTGGCCTTCCGCGAGCTTGGTCTTTCGCTCTACGAATTGAAGCAGAAGGCCGAGAGCGATGCCGATCTGGCTGCAAAGCTTGCCGATATTGAAAGCCGCACCGAGGCTTCTCACGGCGGGCTTGCTGGTTCCGCTCTGGTGTCGGACGGGTTCTTCCCCTTCCGCGATGGTGTGGACGTGGCTGTGGCTCAGGGCGTTGCCGCCATTGCGCAGCCTGGTGGCTCCATGCGTGATGCAGAAGTGATCATGGCCTGCAACGAGGCCAAACCGCAGGTGGCTATGGTGTTTACGGGGCAGCGCTCCTTCAAGCACTAGAGCTGTTCTGCTATTGATGCGCAGGGGTTTGTTGGCGAATCCTTGCCCAAATAGGCGCTGAGGGGCTTTGCCCTTCGTCAAGCGACTATATGACGTGTTACGAGCTCCAAGCTGTACCGCTCGTATGGCTTTGCCCCTGATATTGTCAGGCGGTGCGGCCCGGCCTGGTCAACGCATTTTTTGCGTTCCGGTCGGGCCGCAGGCCTTTGAGGGCATACATCCGTCCAAATCTGGTGCCGCACAATCTGCGCAACACACAACAGGGCCTCCGCATGCAGCAATCCTCGCCACAATCCGATTCCTCGTCTTTTTCTTGCGTTTCAGC
>QKDT01000199.1 GCA_003251995.1 Desulfovibrio desulfuricans | reverse complement strand
CTCGTTAACCGCGCAGGCCAACGCCGAAAGGTTGGAGAACCTGGAAGTGCTGCTGCGGGAAGAAAATATCCCAGGTCGCGAGCTTGTGCTACGCAGGCTCGGCGCAGGGGGAGCTGCGGCTGAAGCGCCGGGTGAAGGCCCCGCTGTTTCCAGCGTCGGTCAGGCTGGTGACAAACCCCAAAGCGCAGCCAACGAGGCAGCCCGCACCACAGACGGGCCAGGGCATGAGGAATTTCCTGCCATTGATCTCGATTACGTCAAGGTAGGTAACGTGCAGGTGCGTGAGATCCGTAACGGAAAGCTGCGCATTGCCCTGGATTTGCGCAATACTGACAGCCAAAAAATTCTTTCGGGTGTCGTGGGCGCAACCTTGCTGACAGCCGACGGTCAAAAGTTTTTATTGCGCTTTGATCCTGAAGATGTGGGCAGCTTTCGCATCAGCCGTTTCAAACGGGCCGTCATGGTGGCATCTGTCGAGCGCTCCATGAGCCTTACCAACTCCCAGGTCATTCTTGAAGTGCGCAATCAAGATAATGCCATTGTGTACCGTAATATTTTTGCGGTTGAGCACTAAGGCATTTCTACAATCAGCTGCTGCTGCGGCATGGGTAAAAGGCGCTAACAGACCCTGACCAGGACAACAGGCCGGGGTTTTGGCTCTGCGAGGCCTTTGTGGCTGGAAATTCCCCCAATTTGTGCCATTTTGTAAGCATCCATGCGGCATGGCCCTGGATGCGGCAAACAGAAGACGGCAACGGCGCTTTGAGCCGTGTGCAGTTTGCTTTGACGCCGCACCCTCTTCACACCTCCCTCCCCACGGTTACTGCATCCGCTGCTGCCTGGCTTGTGGTTTACGACGAAGCCCCTGCGGGTTTCTGCACCACTGTTCCACGCGAACGTCGAATCCTGTTTGTTACCGAACCGCCAGAAATCAAAAAATATCCTCGTTCCTACCTTGGGCAGTTTGGCACCGTTGTGTCGCCATACGACTTCCGTAGCGTCGATCGCCGTAGTATGGTTATAGGCAATCCCTGTCTTAACTGGCACTTTGGCGTAAGCTCTTCGGCAGGGGAATATGTCAGCAAATTCGCTAAGCTCAGCGAATTGCAAGACATGTCTGTGCCACCGAAAACAGACCTCATCTCCGTTGTTTGCTCCAACAAAACAGCCACAGAGGCCCAGAGAAAACGTCTGGTGCTGGTGAATATGCTCAAGGAACGCCTGGGAGACGCTTTGCACATCTTTGGGCGGGGCTTCAACCCTGTGGACGACAAAATGTCGGCTATAGCCCCCTACAAGTACCATGTTGTGTTGGAAAACAACCTTCTGGATAACTTTTGGACTGAAAAATTGTCGGATGCCTGGCTGGGTTGGTCGCTGCCTCTCTATCTTGGCGCGCCCAATCTTGGCGCTGTTTGTCCGGCAGCGGGTTTTGTGCCATTGCCTGCAGCAGATCCAGAGGGAGCCGTGCAGCAAGTGTTGCAGGTCATTGAACATGGACTGTGGGAGGCCAGACAGGCCGAGCTGGCACAGTGCCGGCGTTGGATGCTTGAAACCACCAATGTATTTGCCCGTGCGGCAAGTATGATAGAAAACGCGCCGCACTACTGCCGCAGGCAACCTGCGCTGCCAGCGCCAGAGCCAGTATTTGGCGTGGGACGTAGCGATGTTGCCGCCATGTACCGACAAGGGCGGGGTGCCCACGCATGAAAAGCACCGTGCCGCAAATAACCGTGGCAATGCCCGCCTATAATGCTGCTGCCCACATACAAGAGGCGATGGATTCCATACTGGCGCAGAGCTTTGAAGATTTTGAGCTGCTGGTGGTGGACGACGGTTCCACTGACAATACTCTTGCCATAGCGCAGGCAGTGGGGGACAAGCGTGTGCGTGTTGAGCGCTTGCCGGCCAACAAAGGGCGTGCAACGGCGCGCAACATGGCCTTGGGGCGTGCGCGCGGGCGATATCTGGCCTGGATGGATGCGGATGATCTCTCCATGCCGCAGCGGCTGGAAGCGCAGCATGCCTTTCTTGAGGCGCATCCACAAATCCATATTTGCGGCGGAGGCGTGCAGTATTTTGGTCATTCTACTGCTATCGAACTGTTTGCAGGGCAGCCGGATGCCGCAAGGGCCGCGGCACTGTTTGGCGCGCCAGTACCCAATGGTTGCGCACTGTTGCGGCTGGACGCGGTACGCAGCTTTGGCTTAAGGTTTGATACCACGTTGGCTCGTGCGGAAGATCTGGCATTTTGGGCAGATGCGTTGCTTAAGGCCAACATGCTGGCGGCTAACCTGCAAGAACCATTGCTACGGTATCGGTATGCGCCTGCTGCCCATGCACGGCAGTGGCACATACGCGCCCTGCTTGGGCATGTGTTCCCGCCGCTCGGCATCCAGGCAAGCGGCGCACAGGCGGCGCTGCACGCAGATTTGTTCTACGGCGGCCCTTTGGAGCCTGAAGCCTCGCTACGCTGGCTGGATACCCTTTGGCAGGCGTGGGCAACCCGCTATGGTCGCGATGAACATATGCAGCGTCATATGCTTGTATTTATCTCACGTATTTTGCGCGAAGCCTCAGTGGATTCCGTTTTGGCGCAACGCGCCGCCAGCGTGTTGCAGGCGCTTTCCATTGCAGCGCTGGTCTGAAATCCTCTGAAGTTCTCGCGCAGGCGCACGATGCAACCTGTGAGTCGCCCCCGCGTTTTTTTACAGTATGGAGGATACCATGCACGATTTTATATATTACACGCCCACCAGGATAGTGTTTGGCAAGAATACCGAGGAGCAGACGGGCCAGCTCGTCAAAGCCAGCAAGGGGAACAAAGTTCTGATCCATTTTGGTGGGCAGAGCGCCATGCGGTCAGGCCTTATCGACAGGATCAAGGCTTCGCTTAAAGATGCAGGGCTGAGTTTTGTTACTCTTGGCGGTGTAGTGCCCAATCCCCGGCTTTCATTGATACGCGAGGGCATTGAGCTGGCGCGCAAGGATGGTGTGGATTTTGTGCTGGCGGTGGGCGGCGGCAGCGTCATTGATTCTGCCAAGGCCATTGCCTATGGCGCTGCCAACGAGGGCGACGTGTGGGATTTTTACATGTCCAAGCGCAAACCCGATGCCTGTTTGCCCATTGGCTGCGTGGTGACCATCGCCGCGGCAGGCAGCGAAATGAGCAGTTCAACCGTTGTCACCAATGAAGAGAACGGCTTCAA
>QKDT01000018.1 GCA_003251995.1 Desulfovibrio desulfuricans | reverse complement strand
AATCATGATTATTACTTGCCTGGGCGACAGCCTCACATACGGGTACGGCGTTCCACGCCCCAAGGTGTGGACTACCCTGCTGGCGCAACGCACCGGCCTTGATGTGCGCAATCGCGGCATCAATGGCGACACCACAGGCGGCATGCTGGCCCGCTTTCATACGGACGTAGTGCAGGATGGAGCCGATGCGGTACTGATTATGGGCGGGTTCAACGATCTGGCGTTGGGAGCGGGGGCAGGTTCGGTAAAAGCCAATATTTTTGCGATGGTGCAGCACAGCTTCAATGCCAGGGTGCGCCCGGTGCTTGGCGTGCCCATTCCCGTGCACACCCCCATAACATTTCCGCTGCTGAACAGCGTCAACCTGCCTCAGGCATGCGCAGAATATACGGATCTGCACCAATGGATACGCGTGCTCGCTCAGGATTTTTCGCTGCAATGCGTGGATTTTTCGCTGGCATTCACTGCCGATCATAGTGGGGACACGGCTGCAACACAGACCCAGGCCAACGCTCTTTCCGACCTGTATATTGACGGGCTGCACGCAAGCGAAGCGGGCCACGAGCTGATGGCACAGCAGGCGGCCCGCGTATTTGACTGATTAAAGATCTTCTTCAGACTCTGAGTGCAAAATGGGGTTGTGTACCACACTGCCACGGCGGCTGACCTTGACCAACACCTCGGTGACAAAGAGGTTGTCGTTATTGGTAGTCCAAAAATCCGTGATATAGCGCTCGTGCGAGCCCTCGTCACAAACATAGTTGTTTGAGACGCACCAGCGCTGCATTTTGCGATAGGTGCTGCCGATGGTTTCGTGCGAACCTATGTGGTAGCAGCTAGCCGCAAGGCACCCGCCATAATCCACAAGCTTGTCTTCCGTGCAGGGGAATATGGTTTTTTGCAGCAGTTTGACTGGCTGTTCCTCGTTCTGCACCCTGTTTTCTATGGAAGAAAAGTTGATAATCACAGGGCCAGTGATATTGTTGCCTACCTCTTCAACATAGTTGGTAAAATCCATATTGATGATGGCAGATTTGATATCTGAAACGAAGCTCTGATCCATAAAAAGCATGCGTTCTGGCTGAATGTATTTTACCGAAACGCTCTGCTGGCAGTTTTCCAGCACTATTTCAGCTTCGTGCAGCAGTTCCAACCAGTCGCGCACAGAGGTAAGCCGCAAAAACAACAGTTTTTCATCCTGTTGCAGCAGCTCAATTTTACTCATAAAGATTTTTCGCAGCGCAGAGAGCGAGGTATTGCTGCCCACTTCAAAGGCGGCGCGAATCTCGCTGAGATTGAACCCCATCTGCTTGTAATACTTCAGAGGCGGTATCGCGAGCAGCTCGTCCTGTGTGTAATAGCGGTAATTGTTGCCGCCGTGTCTTTTGGACGAAATAAGGCCGAGGTCGTCATAGAAGCGCAGAGCTTTTTTGGAGATCTTGGAGATCTCGCTCATCTGGCTGATGGTATACCCTTGTTTAGTCATGGCGTTGCCCGAATTTTTGAAGGCTAGGCAAAAAGGGATGATTTTGCGCATGCCCGAAAATCACTATACCACCAATCAGGCATTTGCGCCACCAGCCAGACACAAACAGGAGGCCGGAAACATCCCTTATGCCGGGGAGAGGCGCACCCCTCCCCGGTAGCGGGTATTTAGTCGGAAATGTAACGGTTTATTGTTGCCGCGCCTTCAGCATGCGCGCGGAAAAACATACGCACCTGGCCTTCATCATCCAGATCATAGCGCGATTCTTCCAGCAAGCCGTTGGCTTCTGCGGTCAGCAGGGCGTTTTGCACGTCAGACTTGTTGAAGGCCCTGAACGTGCTGTAATCGCCCTTCAGAGCGCACAACACATCATCCGTGCAAGCCTCGTTAACGGTGGTCATATACTTGAGGATGGCATAATTCAGCGGCTTTTTCATGTAAAGTTACCCCTTCTTCCTGAAGAAATCCAAAGGATTGACGGCAATGATAAAGATACCGGCAATCATCACAACCGCGGCAAGCCAGGCAATGGGTGCAAGAGCGTAACCTTCAATACCGAACCACAAACCAAGCACCAGCCAGCAGAAGAACGGACCCCAGAAAGAAAACGCACCGTTGCACGACATGCCCAAAGCGGTACCGCACATGGCGTTGCCCTTGTACCAGAGCATAAAGGCAAAGTAAGCGCCGAACCCGGCAACAATAAACCAGGGCAGCGCAGTAAAGTCAGTAAAGACAGTGCTGATCATGCCAAAGGCAGAGTCTCCGCCAATAAAGGCAAAAAGAGGCACAAGAATCAACAGGTTGGTCAGTGCCGAAGTAAGCTGGCGGATAGTAATGCCGATTTCGGGATCAATCATGGAGGTGGCATAGCCGCCTACGCAACCCTCAAGCCCCCAGCCAAAGGCAGCCAAAAAGCCAAAGGTAATACCCACAAACAAGTTCGGCGGTGCGTTGTCGGCAAGGCCGGTGCTGCCAATCATAACGCTGGCCATAAAGCAGACAAAAATACCCAGCATGGTGCGCGGGGTCAGGGCCTGCTTAAACAATATACGGCTCAAAATAGAGCCAATGGCGGGGCAAAGCGCGCTAATGGGCACGATGATCGAACCAGCGCTTTGCAGACCAAGCACGTAGCAGGTGCTTGCCAGGGGGCCGCCGATAACCGCAGCCCCCATGAGGATAGCGCCAGGCTTGCTGGCAATGCTGCGAAAAACGTCGCCCAGCTTGCCTTTGCCTATGGCAATCAACATGGCCCATACGGCGCTGCAAGCGTCAGTGGTCGCTGCGCCAAGCGCGCCAAGCAAAAAAAGCTTGGAAAAGTCAGAAAGCGTGGAATCGCCGCCGTACCACACTCCCCACACGCCCATGGTCATGGCGAGAGTCATAAAAGCGGTGTAAACGCCGTACGCCACGCCAGACATGGTGGCAATTGCCATGCCACGCCGTCTGAAACTCGTGGCAAGCTTCATTTTAGCTGCCTGTGCGGAAGATTCCATTGTGTTAGTTCCAAATTGTGCTGTTTGCTCCATGGCATTCTCCTTCCCTCGGGGATTATGTCGGCTTGGGGCAGACTCCGCCCATATAGGGAAGCCCGGCCCACTTAGAGCCAGCCTAAGCATTCTCCGCACTGGAAGATCAAGGCCTTTTGCAAAAAAATACCCCTCGACTGGCATCTTTTAAGCATTTTTTTTCCGACACTCCACCAAATCAAAAACAATAATTACTTGCAATACGG
>QKDT01000017.1 GCA_003251995.1 Desulfovibrio desulfuricans | reverse complement strand
CCGGTAATGCCCACGTCCAGCACGCCAGCTTCGATATATTCGCCAATTTCCTGCACGCGGCAGAGCGAGGCGGTAATCTGCGGGTCATTGATATCAGGAAAATAATTGCGCGTATGTTTGCGGATTTTCCAGCCCGCGCGTTCAAAAAGGTTGATGGTGGCTTCTTCCAGCGAGCCCTTTGGCACGCCAAGCTTGATAATGGGCATGGTATCCGCGCTCATGACATTTTCCTTCTATCGACCGTAGACTTTTTTGGGGTCAAAAACCTGCGGGGAGCATTCCCGCACAGAGCCTTGCTTCAATTCCCTGTAAAAGCAGGAACGCCGTCCCGTATGACAAGCGGCCCCGCCAATCTGCTCTATGAGCAGCAGTATGGTGTCATTGTCACAATCAAGCCGCAGGGAACGTACTTTTTGCACATTGCCCGAGGTGCCGCCCTTGTGCCAAAGCTCCTTGCGGCTGCGGCTCCAGTAATGGGCCTCTCCGGTTTCAAGGGTTTTGCGCCAGGCATCTTCATTCATATAGGCCAGCATAAGCACTTCGCCGTTATCGCAATCCTGCGCGATGGCGGGCAAAAGGCCCTTGCTGAAGTCGGGTTGAAACCCGGGGTTGCCTTCCAGAGCCGCGCTGCCTTCAGGGATGGCGGACATGGGGCCTCCTTTGTTGTGTCGGCTGGCAGCGCGTTGCGCGTCTGCGTTGTGTCGACATAATACGGGATCTTTTTGCTACGGTTTGTTCCGCGCAAACAGTTAAATCTACCTGCAAGAGCCGCAGGAAGCAAGCCCAGCGTTGCGCAAGCGGCGCATGGGGCCGCAAAAGGCGTAACTTGCGAATCCATGCTGGGTGTGGCATGCTGGCACGTTAGCAAACCACTTAGTTATGGCGGGTGAGCCGCCGGGAAAATACATGTCCGAATACGATTCCACTGCGAACGAATGTGCGGATTCCGCATGCGACGCTGAACTGCAAGGCATTGCGGTGAGCGAGCCTGAAGATGCCCTGCCCAGGGTGACTCTTGACGAATTGCCTGAGGCCGTTAGCGCCGCTTGCCGCCGGGCAGGCTGGCAAAGCCTGATGCCTGTTCAGTCATTAGCGTTGCCCTACCTGCTTGAAGGGCGCGATATCATGGTGCAGTCCCGTACGGGCAGTGGTAAAACGGGCTGCTATCTTTTGCCCATGCTTCCCCACATTTCTGCAGACATAAAAGCGCCGCAGGCTCTGGTGCTCGCCCCCACGCGCGAGCTCGCCGTGCAGGTTGAGCGAGAAGCCGCCACTATTTTTGCAGATACCGGCATTCGCACCGTCGCGGTTTACGGCGGCGTGGGCTATAAAAAACAGATGGATGCCCTGCGCGACGGTGCGCAGGTTATTGTAGGCACGCCTGGTCGCGTGCTGGATCACCTGCTGCGCCGCACCATGGAGCTGCGCGACCTGCGGGTGCTGGTTTTTGACGAGGCCGACCGCATGCTTTCCATCGGGTTCTATCCCGATATGAAGGAAATTCAGCGTTATCTGCCGCAAAAGCGTATCCATACCTGCCTGTTCTCTGCCACGTATCCGCCCCATGTGCTCAAACTGGCGCGCGAATTTATGGCGGAACCGGCGATGCTTTCCCTTTCGCAAAAAGAAGTGCATGTGGCTGAAGTGCAGCACCTCTTTTGCGAGGTGAAGCCCATGGACAAAGACCGCGCGCTTGTGCGTCTGCTTGAGACGGAAAATCCGGCTTCGGCTATTATTTTTTGCAATACCAAGTCCAACGTCCATTACGTAACGGGCGTATTGCAAGGCTTTGGCTACAGTGCAGACGAGCTTTCCGCCGATCTTTCGCAATCGCGGCGTGAGGCTGTGCTTGAAAAAATCCGTCAGGGCAAATTGCAATATCTTGTGGCAACAGATGTGGCTGCTCGCGGTATTGATATCCCACAGCTTTCGCATGTTTTCCTTTACGAACCGCCCGAAGATCACGAGAGCTACATCCACCGTGCAGGCCGTACGGGCCGCGCGGGTGCAGCAGGTACCGTCATTTCGCTGGTGGACGTGATGCAGCGCATGGAGCTCGACCGTATCTCCAAGCACTACAAGATCGGCATTCTTGCCCTGCCCCTGCCTTCAGACGAAGACGTGGCGCGGGTGGCGGGTACCAGACTGACCGCCATTCTAGAAGGGCGGTTCCGCAAGCTGACCGGGCTTGAACGCATGCGCGTGGGGCGCTATGCCCAACTGGCGCGCGACCTGGTCACGCAGAGCGATGAAGAAGACAACGTTTTGCTTTTGGCAATGCTGCTGGACGCCTGCCACCAGGAGAGCCTGCGCGAAACGCGCTTTCCCGATGGACGCCCCCGTTCCGCCGAGGGGCAGCAGCCGCGTCAGTCAAAGCAGGGCCGTTCACGCGGCGGACGGGGTAAGCCATCCGCTAATCGCAACGAAGATGCCGGGGAAACCCAGCCTGTTGCCCGCGAGGCACAGGATGGAGATTCCGGCGCTGGAGAAGGTAAAGCTTCGCATTCCGGCAAGCGCCGTCGCCGCTCTTCGCGACGCCGTGGGGGAAATGCAGCCGAAGGTACTGCAGGGCAATCTGCCGGTGGGCAGGGCCAAGTGTCGTCCAGTGATGGCGAAGACTAGGCATTTTGAGATATTACGAGCAAACAGCTAAGTGTGACAGCCATGCAGAACAGTGACGATCTTACTGCGCAGGAGGCATCGCCAACCGGTGCCCCAGCAGAAGCCGTGCGCGCGGCTTTGGACAACTTCAAGGCATTGCTTGCCGATGCCGATTTTACTCTTGAGCTTGAGCTGCTAGGCATCAAGCGCTTGCAGTTTATGCGCCGTAACCAGATGCAGACGGAACTCATGGGGCTCTACATGGCCCTGTGGCGACTGGCCCTGGCGCGGTCTTTTCCTGTGGACGCGCAGCCCATGTTTGAGCTTTTTCAGCAGGAATACGCAAAGGCGCACAAAGACAAGCACAGCAATCATATTGTGCAGCGGGCCAACGAATACTGGGCCATGCTTGAACCACGAGGTGATGCTGATTTTAGCGAAGTGGCCCGGCATCTTAGCTCTTTTTCCACGCAAGATCCCAACCAGGCCAAGAGCATCAACCTCAAGCTTGTGCTGCATATCCGCAAGATTTACAAACTCGTTTTCGACCGGCTTATCTAGCTGCCGGACGTGCGCTATTTGTTGGGAACCGGCATAAATGAAAATCGTTCATTCAGTAGACGCG
>QKDT01000060.1 GCA_003251995.1 Desulfovibrio desulfuricans | reverse complement strand
AAGGGGGCATTGGGCTGCCCATGCCTCGCCAGCCAAGGCTCCGGTGCCAACCCACATGCCAGCCCACATGCCAGCCCACCGACAAGGCACATGACAAGGCCTCGAGGCCGTACACCAAAGAAAGCCAGCAGAGTATCGCCAGACAAAACCGCCCAGGGGCCCCGATGGGCTGACGAAAGAGCCCCCGCTAGGGTCAACACAAAAACAGCACCAGAGCGACCGGTCCTGTATGCACAGGAAACAGCACAGGAGGAACCATGCCCCGTTTTGCACTGCCCGCCATACTTAGCTTTGACCTGTTCCGCCAGGCCGATGCCAGCACATTGTCGGACATATATCGGGAGCTGTTTAGCCGCGTGGCAGCCTGTGAAAAAGAGCTGTTTATATTTGCCGAAGGGGGTTTTAGACCGGGGGAAATTCTGGGCGAGATAGACGCGGTTTTGCGGCGCTGGCCCGACCCCGCCAAGCGCCCCCCGCTGTTTGGCGTGCCGGTGGGCATCAAGGATGTTTTTCGCACAAACGGCTACCCCATACGCTGCGGTTCGCTGCTCCCCTCGTCCCTGTTTGCAGGGGAAGAAGCCCCGCTGGTAACCCTTCTGCGCGAACAAGGGGCTATCGTTATGGGCATTACCGCCAGCACCGAGTTTACCCATGCGGAGCCAGCAGCCACGCGCAATCCGTATAACCGGCGGTACACACCTGGCGGCTCCAGCAGCGGTTCTGCCGCCGGAGTACGCGCCGGGTATTTTCCTCTGGCGCTTGGCACGCAAACAATGGGTTCGGTCATCCGCCCCGCTGCATTTTGCGGCGTGGTGGGTTGCAAGCCCTCACAGGGGATACTCTCAGGCGAGGGCAGTATTTATTTTTCTTCCAGTCTGGATCAGGCGGGGTTTTTCTGCTCAAACCACCAGGATGCCGCAACGGTTCTGTCGCTTTTTTGCCCGCGACCAGTGCGCAGGCGTAAGGGCTCCGCACTGTTTATTGTGCCGGACGATGCATATATGACCGAGGCCGACCCTGCCATGCGCAGAGCCTTTGATCAGTATTGCGGACGCCTCATGCGTCAGCCCAAAATAGAGATCAAAACAATGCCCGTTTTTGATGACTGGTCGGGTGTGCTAAGCCGCCATCAACAGCTTGCCGCTGCGGAACTGGCACAGATGCACCGCACATGGTTTGCTGAATTTGGCCCCTTATACCGCCCGAAAACGCGGGAGTTCATAGAATTTGGACAGACCGTCAGCAGCAGTGCCGTTGAGGCTGGGCAAGCCTCATGCGCCGCCCTGCGTCAGCAGTTGGACAGCCTGTTGCGCAGCTTGAAGGCAGATGCCTTTCTTGCGCCCGCAGCGCCCGGCGAGGCCCCAAAGGGACATGCCTCCACCGGCAACCCGGTTATGAACGTACCCTGGACGCATGCCGGCCTGCCCGTACTCAGCCTGCCCATAGGCACAGGCCCCAATGGTATGCCGCTGGCAGTGCAGGCGGTTGGTCGGTTTGATCGCGATGCCGAGCTGATGGCGCTTGCGCCGATTCTTAAAAATGCGACATCTCCCTTGCGGGGTGCCCCTTAGCATCTGCTACAGCCGTAGCCCCGTATACGAGCCGTCAGTGCGTTTTGCCAGAAAGCCGCTCCCATTTTATTGGGGGCGTCTTTTGGTTGATATGCCCACCAGGGCCAAATGACGGTAAATACTGGGTACGCTCAGGCCAGAAACATGGCTCGCCTTGGTGACGTCATACTGGCACAAATCCATAAGCTGCTGAAAATATATTTTGTCTCTCTGGCTCTTGTAGCGTTCGTAGGTCTGAACCTCTGCTGGCGCCTCCGCCATTGGCGTCTGATCCGCCAGCGCAGGGTGGCGCGGCTGGTCTTCGCCATACATTATTGGCACAGAAGACGCCTGCGGCGCTGATGGTGCGGCATGGGTTGGCTGCGGTTCTTTTTCCAAAAACGACACGCGCATCTGGCTGGGCAAATGCTTGGGGTAGATAATGGGGTCGCGCCCCGCATCTATCACAGAAGATTCAATGATATTGGCGAGTTCCCTGATGTTGCCAGGCCAAGGGTACGCCTCAAGCTTCTTTATGAGCTGACGCGATAGCCTTTTGCCCGGCAAATCGTAGCGCTTGCACGTTTTCTGCACAAAAAAATCCGCCAGTTCCGCTATGTCACCGCCTCTGTCGCGCAGGGGGGGCAAATGCACCTCAACCGTGCGCAGACGAAACAACAAATCGCTACGAAACTGCCCCTCATGGGTCATGGACTCAAGATCGCGGTTTGTTGCCGCCACAAGCCTAAAATTACTGCTGCGCTCCTGTTCGCTGCCCACAGGCCTGAAGGTGTGCTCCTGCAACACGCGCAAAAAATATTTTTGCATGGATGCTGGCAGTTCGCCCACTTCATCCAGAAACAGGGTGCCGCCATTGGCAGCGGCAACAAGCCCCTGACGGTCGGCATGCGCTCCGGTAAAAGCCCCTTTTACATGCCCGTAAAGTGTACTTTCTGCCAACGATTCTGTAATATTTGAGCAGTCTACCACGACAAAGGGGCCATTACTGCGACCACTGTTGGCATGTATGGCATGGGCCACCAGCTCCTTACCCGCCCCGGTTTCACCCAGAATAAGCACACTGGCTTCACTTTCCGCCGCTCTGCCAATAAGCCTGCGCACGCGATCCATGGCGGCGCTGTGCCCAATGATTCCGCAATCCTTAAGCAATGCGCCGTCATTTTCTTTTTTTGCGGCGTCCTCATGCGGTAGTTTGCTGTGCCTGTATTCCAGAACAGAGGCCAACGATTCACGAATGATAGAGGGAGAGGCTGGTTTAGAAATATATTCCCACGCGCCTCTGGTGAGGCTGTCTTCCGCACCGTAATTGCCGCCCATGCCGGTAATGACAATAATTTCGGGATGCAGGGGGCAGGCGGTCAAGGCCTCAACCGCATTTTGCCCCGCGCCGTCTGGCAGGCTCAAATCCAGATAAACCGTATCTACGCCTGTTTCAGCAAGGGCCAGCCCTTCCTTCAGGCTGCCCGCCGTCAGGGCCTCATGGCCCATATCGGCAACGCATCTCTCAATGCTGCGGCGTACCAGCGGGTCGTCATCAATAATCAATACTCGCGCCATAGGCCTACCACCTGTCAACACAGCTTACGGATACTCTCAATCAAGCGGGCCGGGTTCATGGGCTTCATCAAAAAAGCAATTATTCCAGCATCTGCGGCGTCCTTTTCAAGCGCAAG
>QKDT01000179.1 GCA_003251995.1 Desulfovibrio desulfuricans | reverse complement strand
CAGGTGGTTCTTGGTATAACTCTGCCATGCGGACAAAAATTGTGGGAAGGCGACTCTTTCTTCCGGCTCGCTGATCAATTTTTCGTATTCTTTAATTTTTCCATCAATACTGTTAGACAGATCATTTATTCGCTTTTCATACTCTCGCATTGTCTTTTCATCAGACAAAAGAATATGCACAAGCTCACTACGTCTGTATTCACCAACCATGTTCACAAGCTCACCAACAACTTTTATTGTCGGGAGCCAATTTGAAGATATATCTTTTACACCGACATTAATATTTGACATACCGACAATTGATAAAGATCCAATTATTATTGAAAAAGCAGTCAATACTGCTGCAAATAGCTTAAGCTTATTTGAGAGTTTCATTTTATAACTCCTCAATTTTGCAATATTTTTATGATTTTCTTTTTGCTGATGATATAATTTAGATACTCTTTCTATATCCTTATTGCATTCTTCGGTTGTATTTCGCAATACTTTATGCGAGATAAAAATAATATTTTTATCATTAAAATCTTTATCAATACAATGTAATCACAAGCATACTTAGTAATATCAGACAATGACATGAAATTATTGCACATTAAGGCCACTAATATTATGCTATATGGATCATGTACCTTTATGAACTGTAATGCAAAAGCCCCCATTCAATAAAGAACGGGGGCTTTTGCATACATATAAATTTCAGTTATTTTAGATAATTTCGCTGAGGCCAGATTGTTCCTGAGCCTTAAATTTTTGTTGCAACATAAGAGGCAACGATTCTGGGTCGGAGGGATCAAATTCAAACATCACAGCCGTTCCGAAGCAGGAAAAGTACTTGCTGCCGTCTGGATGAAAGGCCACATGCCTGAGCGCCTTTATTCATAGCCCGGGCCGCCATGCCAAAAAAGGCTTCTTCCGAATCAAACCCTCGGCAGCAGACAAGCCCAAGAACCTTGGCGATATGGCGCCCCTCCACCTGATGTGTTGTTACCACGGGAAAACGTCCGGCAAGAAATATCTCACGCACTCTGACGCTGGCATCAGAAATGCCCACAGATTTTTCGGCCTTACGACCTTTTTTCTCGTGGCCTCCCAGCAGAAAGAACATGCTGAACCTCCAGATCAAATGGATAATCGGGCGCATAACACCCTGGTACATTTAAAATGCAAAGGCCTTGCCAAGTATATTTTCTGCTTTAATTTAAGGCTATTAAAAAAACAAACAGCCGTGTAGTCAGAACATTGACTCCCCTCAGCGCACCTGATTGGCAGCCCTGACAAAATCATTGTAGGCGGCGCGGCTTGCCAAGGCGGCCTTGTTCATATCAAACCGCACGGACACATAAAATTCTTCTTCCAGCCCTTTGTCAAAAAGCTCAGCGTACGTACCCACCTGCTTAAGAAAACCGCGGTACCGCCGCTCCAGCTCGGGTGCCGCCATAAATGGGGGGCGTCCGCCTTCTGCCAGGGCGCTGGTCAATGCCTCACGCTGGGCTTTTAGCGCTTCTCTGTCGGGCGCATCGGGCGTGAGCAGTTTGGCAGTTTTGCCAAATACGACAAAAATACGCTCTGCGGCCTGGATCTGCCGTTTGAGGGGATGATTGCGCAGCAAGAGATCTTCCGCCGGGGCAGCCTCGCCTTCCACAATTTCCATATAAGCGTCACGGGCGGTGATAAATGCGGCGTGCGCCTTTAATATCTCCGCAACCAAAGATTTTCCTTTGACGCCGTTGTCCTGAATGCTGTCATCAGTCACATATTTTTCAAGCGAACGATAGTCGGCCCGGATACTGTTTATGGCTTTGTTCATATCCTGCACGCTGGCCGCCATAATTTTGGCTTGCGCGGCGGTAAAAAGATTGGCAGGCGATGCCAGGCGACGGGTGAGGATGTCGTCCTGTTCAGAATTGAGAGCCGGACGCTTTGCCAACTGCCACTCTGCAAGATAATATTTGGAGTAAGCCGCCAGTACGTCGGGCTGCGCATACCGACCAGATGCCAACGCCATTGACGCGGCATTGGCAAACGCCACCAGACGGTCTGCCCTGTCCAGTTCTTCCGGGCTGGGGGGCGGGGTGGCATTCTCAACACGTTCCGGCGCAGAGGCTTTTTCTACAGGCGCGGCTGGTTCTTTCTTGGGGGTAGCCTGGCTAGCCTCGGCAACGGGCTGGTCACTTTTGACTTCGTCTTTTTTGCCAGATTCGCAGGCTGTCAACAAAAGGGCTACACACAAGGCCAGCAACAAGGGAAAAACATATTTTTTCATAGGCATATATGAGTGAACGTCCTGCGTTGTGAGGCAGGACGTTCTGTAGTGGTTACGAGTGGTTACAAATTTACGCGGTAAGCGGGTGCTATGCGTGGGCGGTTATCCAGGCGTTCAACCCTTTAAGGTCATCACCCCAGGGGAACGACCCGCCTTTGAGTTCCGGCCCAACGCCGTAAAAGAGCGTGCCTACGGTTTCAGCGGCGTCACGGTCAGTGGGGGCGTCACCCACCATCAGCACGTCTGCAGGGTCAAGCTTTTGCCCCGCCACAATCTGGCCCAACAGCACCGCCTTGGCAGGCGGGGAGCCATGAATACCGTTGAAATAGCCGTCCAGGCCACGTTCTTGCAGCACAGCCACAACTTCTTCTTGCGGAGCGCCCGAGCAAACAAACATGGGCAGCTTGCCGCGCCAGGCATCCAGCGCTTCCTGAATACCGGGAATCAGCTCGCAATGGCGCAACTCGTCCAGCACATATTCGGCAAAGCGGTTGCCCAGGTCTTCAGATTCCTGAGCAGTGATGGTTTTGCCGAGCACTTCTTCATAAAACCATTCAAACTTTTTGTAACGGCTCACGCCGCCGTGTACCTTGTGATACATCAAAAAGCGGTCTCGCGCCTCTGGACCAAAAGGCTCCATAAGGCGACCAAAGGCCCGCGTTTTAACGGGCACGCTGTCAAGAATGACGCCATCGCAGTCAAAAACAAGGCATTGCAGTGACATAATATTCCTTGAAAAGCTGTTCACTAAAAGCCATTTCACATAGAAATGCGCTGTTAAACCCAGTTTTGTTTGTCGCCCTGCCCGCGCATGCCGATAAGCTTTGCGGGCACACCACCCACAATGCTGAACGGGGCCACATTACGCGTGACAACAGCGCCAGCACCCACCACGGCCCCACGACCAATACGAACGTCGGGCGTGATGACGCAGTTGGCGCCAATCCACACGTCTTCTTCAATCACAATCTGACCGGGCACATGCCCTTGGTGCATGATCGGCACATCCTGACGTGCAATGCAGTGGTTGGCGGCGCGAATAACAGTGCCAGGCCCCACGGCGGTATGCGCGCCAATTTCGATGCGGCCCGCATCAGCCCCAACATGCACGTTGGGCGAAAGGGCCACGCAGTCGTGCAACACAAGCTCGCCATCAGAGGCGGTAACAAAACAGCCGCGCCCCAACCGCACGCCGTTGCCGATCCGCATATTGCGGCAACCGGCAAGGCTCAGGCTTGTGCCAAACCGTGCTGACCCGCAGCTTTTAAAAAGCCACCGCCAGGCCAGCAAGCGCATAGCTATGCCCACAGGCGTGGGTATCCAGGCAAAGGCAGCAAGCCACAGCTCTTCTAGCGCCGCCGACACCCTGCTGAACAGCCCAGGAGCGCCATGACCCGCCGCAGTATGCGGCTTGGCGGCATCCTCCTGTTGGGCAGTGCGGCTTGATGCGGCATCGGCTGCGCCGTGGGATTGCACTCCCACGGCGCCCGCACGTTGAGAATCTGCGGCGGCCTTGCCCCCCTCTGCAGGGGAAGAATGGAGGTCGCCCACCATTTACTTGCGGTATTCCTTCATAAGGTCGTCGCCTTCCATCAGACGGGAAACACGGGCGAGATCTTCAGGGGTATCCACGCTCCAAGAGCGGCAGTCGGTGGGTACCATATGCACTTTTTCGCCGTGCTCAAGAATACGCATCATGTCCACGGATTCGTAAATTTCCAGCGGGCTTTCGGGCATTTCGTTGAAACGCAGCAGGTAATCACGGCGGAAGGGGATAATGCAGACCTGCTTGCGCATGGGTACTTTATCAGAACCTTTTTTGCGCGAGGGGATCGGCTCACGCGAAAAA
>QKDT01000035.1 GCA_003251995.1 Desulfovibrio desulfuricans | reverse complement strand
GGCGCACCATAACACGCTGTGGTTTAGTGCCTGTGTTGCGACGGGGTTGATCTTTGACGCATTACTGCCATAATCATATAATTTTGTTACGCATTTGTCCCCAATTAGTAACATTCAGGCGATAGTACGGATACAGCCCCCAAACCCTTTTGAGGAGAAATCCATGAAACGCATTCGCTCGTTATTTTTGGCAATTTTCTGCATTTGCCTGTGCGCTGGCAGCGCGCTGGCGGCTCAAACCAACCTTACGTTCTACTTTCCGGTTTCTGTTGGCGGCCCCATCACAAAGATTGTTGAGGGCATGACCCAGGAATTCATGAAAGAAAATCCCGATATCAAAATTACGCCTGTATATTCTGGCAACTATCGCGACACGCTCACCAAGGCGCTTACGGCCCTGCGCGGTGGTGAACCGCCGCATGTGGCAGTGCTGCTCTCTACCGATATGTTCACCCTTATTGATGAAAATGCCGTTGTCTCATACGACGAAATCGTGGGCAAAGACAACATGGCCTTTACCAAGGATTACTTTCCCGGTTTCATGCGCAACAGCCAGACCGCCGGTAAAACCTGGGGCATTCCCTTTCAGCGTTCGACCATCGTGATGTACTGGAACAAGGAAATGTTCAAGGAAGCTGGCCTTGACCCTGAAAAAGGCCCCACCACCTGGAAAGAACTGGTTGAAATGGGCAAAAAGCTCACCAAGAAGGATGAATCCGGCAAGGTCACCCAATGGGGTGTTGCTATCCCCAGCACCGGCTATGCCTACTGGATGCTTCAGGCGCTCGCCATCACCAACGGTGTTGAGCTGATGAACGACGCGGGCAACAAGGTGTACTTTGACAACCCCAAAAACATCGAAGCCCTCCAGTTTCTTACCGATCTGGCCCACAAGTATGAAGTGTCGCCCAAGGGCACCATTGACTGGTCTACCACTCCTCGCGACTTCTTTGAACGCAAAACCGCCATTATGTGGACAACCACCGGCAACCTCACCAACGTGCGCACCAACGCCAAGTTCCCCTTTGGCGTGGGCATGCTGCCCGCCAACACGCGCCTTGGTTCGCCCACCGGCGGCGGCAACTTCTACATCTTCAAAAATTCCACACCTGAAGAACGCAAGGCTGCCGTCAAGTTTGTACAGTGGATGACCACCGCCGAACGCGCCGCCCAGTGGGGCATAGACACCGGCTACGTGGCTGTGCGCCCTGATGCATGGAAGACTGCCCGCATGGAAGCCTATGTGAAGGGATTCCCCTACGCCGCCGTGGCCCGCGATCAGCTCGCCCATGCAGTGCCTGAGCTTTCTACCCACGAAAACCAGCGCGTGACCAAGGCGCTGGACGACGCCATTCAGGCCGCCGTTAACGGCTCCAAAAAGTCTGACGCCGCCCTCAAGGACGCCCAGCGCGAAGCCGACCGCATTCTGCGCCGCTATCAGAAGTAAGTATTGAACTGCCAGAGGGGGGCATTGCCCCCCTCTCTCAGCCATAATTCAGATTCAAGAGAGCAGCCCCATGTTAAAACCCGAAACCATGCGGCAAATCAACGCATGGCTGCTTTTGCTCCCCGGCTTCGCCCTTGTGGTGACGTTCACGCATTTTCCTGCTGTGAGTACATTCATCCACAGTTTTTTTATGGATGGTCGGGGGGGAGCGCCAGCCCAGTTTGTCGGGCTTGAACAGTACCGTTATCTGCTGGATGACGAGGTTTTTCTTAAATCGCTGCGCAACAACATCATTTTTGCCTTCTGCACCATACCTTGCTCCATGTCGCTGGCGATGCTCATGGCCTTTTTGGTCAATGCGCGGCTGACGGGGCAGGCATTTTTACGCTTGTGCTACTTTGTGCCCACGGTATTGCCCATGATCGCCGTGGCGAACATCTGGCTGTTTTTTTACACGCCAGATTACGGTCTGCTTGAGCAAATACGTTTTTTTCTGGGTGCGACCACGGGCATTAACTGGCTGGGCAGCGAAAGCACAGCCCTGTTTTGCGTGATCAGCGTTGCCGTTTGGAAGGACGCGGGATTTTTTATGATTTTTTACCTTGCGGCCTTGCAGCAAATCCCGCCCAGCCTGGCAGAAGCTGCCATGCTTGAGGGGGCCTCGCGCTCCTATTATTATCGCCGCGTGGTCATTCCCCTGCTTATGCCCACCACCCTTTTTGTGCTGATCAACGCGACTATCAACGCCTTTCGCATGGTGGATCACCTTTTTGTGCTCACGCAGGGCGGCCCCAACAACGCCACCTCATTGCTGCTCTACTACATTTACGAAACCAGTTTTAAATTCTGGGATACGGGTTACGGCGCCACTCTGACCATGGTGCTGCTGGCCTTTTTGGGGCTTGCCGCCTTTGTGCAGTTTGGCATCATTGAAAAGAGGGTGCATTACAGATGAACGAACAGCGCAATATGTATGACAGCCGTGGTTTTTCGCGCTTGTTGGACACCACAGCCGCCTGGATGCTTGCAATTTTGTGGGCCTTGCCGCTTTTTTACGCCATCTGGACTGCCTTTCACCCGGCGGAATTTTCCACGCGGTTTAGCCTTACCGCGCCGCTGACGCTTGAAAACTTTGCCAATGCCTGGAAGGCCGCGCCCTTTGCCCGCTATTTCATCAACACCATCATGCTGGTTACGCTGACCACAGGCATGCAGCTTGTGCTTTGCACGCTGGCGGCATACGCATTTGCCCGCTACGATTTTAAGGGCAAGGGCATAGCTTTTGCGCTTATTCTCATGCAGCTCATGATCATGCCCGACGTGCTAGTGGTGGAAAACTACACCACCATGTCCAAAATCGGCGTGCTTGATTCCACCCTTGCCATCAGCCTGCCCTACATGGCCTCGGCATTTGGTATTTTTTTGCTGCGGCAGACGTTTAAAAGCGTTCCTAAAGAGCTGGAAGAAGCCGCAGCCGTTGAAGGGGCCAATACCCTGCAAGTGCTCTGGCATGTGTATGTGCCGCTGGCTAAACCCACGTATGCCGCATACGCCCTTGTTTCCATCAGCACACACTGGAACAACTTTCTCTGGCCTCTCATTGTTACCAATTCTGTCAATTCGCGCCCGTTGACCGTTGGTTTGCAGATATTTTCATCCACAGAGCAAGGCGTAGACTGGACAATCATAACAGCGGCAACCCTTATGACATCTGGTCCGCTGTTGGTGGCCTTTTTGCTGTTCCAGCGGCAGTTTGTGCAGTCCTTTATGCGGGCTGGCATCAAATAGGTATTGCGCAAGGTTCAAG
>QKDT01000329.1 GCA_003251995.1 Desulfovibrio desulfuricans | reverse complement strand
CCTCTGGCGTGCTGGTTATCATGCGCAGGGTAGGAACGCTTTTACGGGCTTTTTCCGGGTCAAGATACAGTCGCAGGGTAGCCTCCAGCGCAGAGAGGCACAGCTTGTCGCACCGCAGCGCCCGTGTGAGCGGATTGCTCTTGAGTCTATCCACCATGGCCTTGCGCCCGGTGATGATGCCGGCTTGCGGGCCGCCAAGAACCTTGTCGCCCGAAAAAGTGGCAATGTCGGCACCCTGCGAGAGCACTTCTGGCACCGTGGGTTCGTTGGGCAGGCCGCAGGCAGAAAAATCCATAAGGCTGCCGCTGCCGAGGTCTTCAATCAGGGGCAAGCCGTATTCGCGCGCCAGCTCCGCCAGGTCGGGCAAGGATACGGCAGCATGAAAGCCCACGATGCGGTAATTGGAAGTGTGTACGCGCATGAGGGCGCGGGTGTTATCATTGATGGCTGCCCGGTAGTCGCGTAGATGGGTGCGGTTGGTGGCCCCCACTTCGCACAGGATTGCCCCGCTTTTTTCCATCACTTCAGGAATGCGGAAGCTGCCGCCGATTTCCACCAGTTCACCGCGCGAAACAACCACTTCGCCGCCTTTGCAAAAGGTATCGAGCACCAGCAGCACTGCGGCGGCGTTATTGTTGACCACCAGGGCCGCTTCTGCGCCCGTGACGCGGCAGATAAGTTCTTCCACCAGTGCGTGGCGGCTGCCCCTGCCGCCAGTGGCAAGGTTCAGCTCAAGGTTGCAGTAGCCGGTGGCAGCCAGCATGACGGCCTCCCTAGCTTCTTGCGCCAGCACAGAGCGCCCCATGTTGGTGTGCACCACAACGCCCGTGGCATTGAGGGCCGATTTGAACCGGGGGCGCAGCCCGCGTTGCACAAAAGCCAGCAGGGCGGGCAACTGACTTTCAAGGCTCAGTTCTTCGGGGGCGGAGCAGCGCCCGGCGCGGATGTCATCCCGCTTATCATCCCAAAAAGCGACCACAAGATCGCGCAGCAGGGCATGGGGCGTTTGCTGCGCATCGCCAAGAACGGCATCCGCGCGGTGCAGAGCGGCAAGGCTGGCATCTACGGCGGGGATGGCGCGAAAAAGATTTTGCATGAGCGTCCTTTGTGCTGCGTTTAGGGCAAAAATCAAAAATCATATACCCGCAAGTTGCGCTGAGGCGGCTGCGCACCTTGGCAGGGGCTGCGGTAATTTTTTGCGGCTACCGAAGCGGCGGTTGCAGCAGCCATTGGGGGTGCTGCGTAAAAAATTCTGAAAGCAGGTACAGGGATCCTGTCATCAAAACCGGGCGGTCTGGGCTGGCGGCAGGCAAGGCGCGCGCCAGAGCAAGCGCGTTCGCCAGGCTTTGCGGGCCGTCTGGCAGGGCCTGGGCAGTAGCCGGGGGCAGACTGTTGCACGCGGCGGCAATATCCTGGGCCGTGGCGGCCCGGTGGTTGTCCAGCGTGATCACAAACATGGGGGCCTCCCCCAGATAATGCTTGAGCATCTGGACAGCGGGCAGCCAGTCTTTATCTGCAAGGCAGGAAAAAATCGCTCCCGCAGGTTGCAGCCCTTCTGTACGCAAGGCCTTGATCAGGGCTGTCATGCCGTGGGGATTGTGCGCCCCGTCAAGCAGCAGCGGCGGGTGTTGATCCGTGCCCGGTACTCGCTGCAAACGCCCAGGCATGAAGGCCTGTGACAGGCCCAAGGCCTGCGCGGCGGCATCATCGGCATTTTTGTTCAGCATGGGGGCAAGGGTACGCCATGCCAGAAGCGCAAGACCCGCATTAGCCCGCTGATGGGGGCCTTTGAGGCCCAGGCTGGCATCGGCAGTGACCGGGCCTGCCCTGAAAAGGGGAGCATTGTGGCTGCGCGCCGCGTTGTCGAGGATTTTGGCGGCTTCGGGAAACTGCGCAACCGTACACACCGGTGCTGCACTGCGGATAGCTGCGGCCTTGTCGCCTGCAATGTCGGCAAGGGTAGGGCCAAGGATGTCTTTGTGGTCGAGAGCGATGGGCGCGTAGCACAAAAGGTCGGCGGTTACGGCTGTGGTGGCGTCGTGCTTGCCGCCAAGCCCGGCTTCAAGCACTGCCAGCTCCACCCCCTGACGGGCAAAACCCAGCAGGGCCAGAACCGTAAGAAATTCAAAATAGGTCAGATCCGGTGCAACCGCCATGACCTGATTGGCTGGCTCAACCCAGTCTTCCGCAGGCCAGGGCGCGCAGACGGCATCACCAGGCCCGCCAATACGTATGCGCTCTGTGGGGCTGACAAAGTGCGGCGAAGTGTAGAGGCCCACCCGGCAGCCGTGCGCAAGGGCAAGAGAAGCCAGAAAGGACGATGTTGACCCCTTACCGTTGGTGCCAAGCACCTGGGCGACCACAAAGGGCGGGCGTGTAAGATCCAGGGCTGCCAGCGCCCTGCGCATGCGGCCCAGACCCATATCCATATGAAAAAGCCCAAGGCTATCCAGATGGTGCTGGATATCTGCGGGAGTGCTGAACGTGTTGCTCATCTGTGTACGATAGCGCAAAGCGGGGCGCATGTCAGCGGGCTGGGCAGTGCAAACCCCGCCCAGATATCGGCGCAGAGCCTGTCATGCAGGGATATGCACAGGAATGTGGACGAACGCTTGACGCGGTGGGGCCGCATCAATATATTGACCGCCACACGGCAGGGTTTCGCACCCATGCCATATGCGCCCGTAGCTCAGTTGGATAGAGCAGGAACCTTCTAAGTTCTTGGTCAGGGGTTCGATTCCTCTCGGGCGCGCCAATGAAATCAAGCTCTTATGGTTGATAGGCCATAAGAGCTTTTTTATTTCCAACACTATTCCCAACACAGATTGCATAACATTCCCATGTTGCCATATATGCTATATAAAATGTTTGTATTTGGGAGGGTGTATGGTTGCGGAACGGGCTGGACAGGTTGAGAAGGTTGGGGAAGCTGAAAAAACAACTGGTGCAGGTAAGCCCGTTTGTTTTGTAATCATGCCAATATCCGATGCTTCTGGGTATGAGTCTGGACATTTTTCAAGAGTATACGAGTATCTCCTAAAGCCCAGCATTGAAGCCGCTGGGTTTGAAGCCGTCCGTGCTGATGACGAAATTAAAACGGATTACATTGTCACCGGCATAATTAAGAAGATTGTAGAATCAGAAATGATTCTTTGTGATATAAGTACAAAGAATCCCAATGTGCTGTATGAGCTTGGGATAAGACATGCTTTTGGTAAGCCTGTTGCTATTATCAAAGATAAAGAAACGGAAAAGATTTTTGAT
>QKDT01000102.1 GCA_003251995.1 Desulfovibrio desulfuricans | reverse complement strand
GAACACGCCGGGCAACTCTCAATGCCCGTGGTGGCCTTTGACCACGCGGCCCACGCCAAAGCCAACGCCTGTGCGATCTGCCATGCGGCTGACCCCGGCGTGGAAAAGAACAGCGCAGGCCTGGCGGGCAATACCATGCAAAAGCCGGAGTTCAGCGCTTTTGCAGGTATTAATTCTGGCGACCTGAGCGTACGCAAGGCGGCCTTTCATGCTGCCTGTACATCATGCCATGCCAAAAAGGGTGCAGGCCCGGCTTTGGCTCAGTGCCGCGATTGCCACAGTATTGTCGATGCGGGGTCGTTGCCAGCGCAAAAAATATTTAAGCCTCTGATGGAGTCCTCACTGCGCCAGCGGCATCTGTCCTCTGACGCGTTTTTGGCAAAGGCCTTGCCCCGGTTTGAGGCAAAACCTTCCATCATGACCCCCATCACCACCACGGACAGGCCCTCGGGCGAGTTGCCAACAGATAAAGTCACTCCCCAGGTGCCGCTTGGGCCGCTCTATCCGCAAGGGACCAAGTGGTCCACTGCCATGCCCGCAGTGCCTTTTGACCACAGCCTGCACGAAAGGGCGCTCAACTGCGCTGATTGCCACCACACCAGTGTAAAACAGGCCTGCATCACCTGCCATACACCAAACGGCGACCCCAAGGGCAAAAACATCACACTTGCACAATTCCTGCGTGAGCTGCCATACCAGCCTGACAACCTCCGCGCCGGAATGCGCCGGGTGCCATACCCCCAAACCCGTGAGTAAAAGCGGCAGCAATTGCGCTTTTTGCCACCGCGCCGCCCCTGGCGTTAAAGGTACCATGGGGTTGATGCTGCCCAGTAACCTGCCATCGCCACAGTCTGGGGTTAATGCGGCAACTGACGCAAAGCTGGAGGCTCCGGCATTGCCGCAAACCTGGAACGCTCATGAAGCCCAGGCAAGCCAGCAGGACGCCAAGCTTGCATCTACGGCTATTTTGCAGCCTGTGGATGCGGCGATAAAGAAATCAGAAAAGGCTGCAGCCGCGTATGATTCCATGCTCGCGCCTTCGGCTATTCTGCTGCCGCCCACAGACAAAAATACCGGCAAAGCAGACACGCCAGCCCCGGCAGATAACAGCGCAGCAAAAAAATTGCTGCAACCTGCGGCAACATTGCCTTCCGTTGCGGCTGATCAGGCCACAAACGGAGTGTCAGACGCGCCCAAGCTGGGGCCTGTTTCGGACGGTCTGCCCGAGAAGGTACGCATTGAGCTTATGAGCAAGGAATTCCGCCCTGTGGACTTTGCCCATGCCCAGCATCTGCAAAAGCTGCGGGCCGCCATAAGTCGTAAGGCCCCTGGGCTTCAGGGCATGCACGCCAAGGATGGCCTTGAATGCGCCGCATGCCACCACCACAGCCCGCGCCTTAAAGAGGGCATGACTCCGCCCAAATGTGTGTCGTGTCACCCCGCGAACCTGCCTACAGGCATAACGATCATGCCGGACGGCAGACCCTTGCTCAAGGCGGCATATCACCAGCGTTGCATGGTTTGCCATACGCGCATGAAGCTTGAAAAGCCGCGGTCCACAGATTGTCAGGCCTGTCACATCAAGCGCAACCCGGCGGAAGCCCCGGTCTGGTAACAAACAGGGCAACAGCGCTCAACAGACAAAAAACATGGCGGTGAAGGGAATACCTTTACCGCCATGTTTGCTTTTATGTGTTTGAGTGAATGTCTATCCGCCAAACTGGATCATGTGGAAGCGCCGCAGCATGGCTTGGGGAATTTCTGAGGTCCAGTGTCCAGTACTCACTGCCCATATATATGCGCCAAGCAGCACCACAACGCAGCCCGCGGCGAGAGTCCAAAAGGGTATGCGGCGACCAAGGGCAGCAAGACTGAGGCAGCCTTTTTGCGGGCAGGTTTCAATACAGGCAGTGCAGCCAAGACATTCTGGCGAGTTGACGCGGGCCTTGGTATGCACAGCTATGGCTGAGGGGCAGGCGCGCTGGCAGCGGTGGCAGTTTGTACATGCTGCGGCATTGCGCCGCACCGCGACGGGGCTTGCCAGAGCAATTATGCCCAAAAATGCGCCATACGGGCAGAGAAACCGACACCATGCATTGCGCACCACCAGCGAGGCAGCCACAATCACGCCCACAATGATCATGGTGGTGGCTGAAGCACGCATAAAGAAAAACAGCATGCTAGAATCGGCAACCATGTTGAAGGGGGCGCCCATAAAGGCGTTGATCTCGTCTAAACTCATGCCAAACAGGCTGAAATAACAAAGTAATGCCAGCGGAATATATTTGAGGGAGTGGAGGGCAAGTTCAAGTTTACGCGGTAGGGTACGGTTGAGGCCCAGACGTTCACCAAGACGGCTCAACAGGTTGGAAGCAAAGCCCACAGGGCAGATATAGCCGCAAAATCCCTTGCGGAACAACAGTGCCATGAGGGCAATGGCTAAAAAGAGCGTAAGCCCTGCAGGATGCACGGTGTCCCACATGCCGGTAACAAACAGGCGGCGCGCTGCCATCAGCTCGCTGATGGGCAAAAAGCCCTCCACAGACGGCGGCTTGGGGGTGAAAATCGGGGTTTTTCCTGTGGCCCACTGCACGTAGAGGTAAAAATTCCAGCCCACCCATGCAAGAAAGACGGCAAAAGCGCTCTGTATGCAGCGCCGCAGCAGTGTGGGGGAAAGGCGGTTTTTGGTGGATTTGTTTGAATGGGGAGTATGTTTGGGCTTGGCGGCGGTTGCAGCCGCCTGCCCTGAATCGGTTGTCTGACTCATAATTGCGGTGTCCTTTGAAACTGTTCAGGTAAACAATTTTGCGCTTCTGGTTGTGTCACCATTGATTGCCGCTGTCCATGACATGCGTCACATTATGGGCAGAGCCTTCCTATCCTTGAGGTCAGGCCCATGTTCAGGCTCCAGAGTCAGCGTTTGGGGCATGAAGGGCTCCCCGCAGGGATGTTGTGGCAGAGGAGAGCATGTTGACCCGGCAGCAACAAAGGCGTGAACCTGGCTGCAGCGCGTCTGAATGGCACCACATGCGAGGCCCCAGCAAGCGGCTTGATTTTGAGCGCTGTTATGAGGTATGATTCCGGGTTATTCATGCTGTGCCTGCGTGAATTCTTTACTTTCGCGGACAAATATCGCATTGTCTGGCGACACCGAAAACAGGCTCAGGAACCATCGTATGATTCAGGTAACCAATCTTGGCAAGCTCTACGGAAGCCACCTCGTGCTGCAAGACATCAATATGCATGTGCATGAGGGGGAGATTTTTGGCATAGTGGGGCACTCTGGCGCGGGCAAGTCTACCTTGCTGCGCTGCCTTAACGGTCTGGAACCGTACCAGATGGGCAGTGTCAAAGTCATGGGCGTTGAAGTTGCCTCACTTGAGGGAACAGCCCTGCGCGTGCTGCAAAGTAAAATGGGCATGATTTTTCAGAATTTTAACCTCATGTCCCGCAAAAACGTGTTCGAAAACGTGGCTTTTCCGCTGACGTTGTGGGGCAGCGCCAAACGCGAAGAACGCGTGATGGAGCTGCTTGAGCTGGTGGGCCTTGCCGACAGGGCCAAGCAGCGTGTGCAGAGCCTGAGCGGCGGGCAAAAGCAGCGCGTGGGCATTGCCCGTGCGCTGGCGCTTAACCCCCGCGTGCTGCTTTGCGACGAGGCTACCTCTGCCCTTGACCCCAAAACCACATCGTCCATTCTGGATCTGCTTGAAGACATCAACAAGCGGCTCAACATCACCATCATCATGGTTACGCACCAGATGGAAGTGGTCAAACGCCTTTGTCACAGCCTGCTGATGCTCGACGGCGGCAAAACCGTTGCCATGGGCAAGACGGAAAACCTCTTTCTGTCGCCCACCAAAGAAATGCAGGCCATGGTGGAGGATGAGTACACGCTCATTCCCGGTGGCACCAATATACGCCTCATGTTTCCGCGCGAGATTT
>QKDT01000143.1 GCA_003251995.1 Desulfovibrio desulfuricans | reverse complement strand
GCAAGCTCAGCTTTACTGGCTCAACGGCAGTGGGTCTGCAACTGGCAACCCAGTGCGGGCCAACGCTCAAACGCCTTTCCATGGAGCTTGGCGGCAACGCGCCCTTCCTCGTATTTGACGATGCCGACATGGACAATGCCGTAACCATGGCTATGGGCTGCAAGTTCCGCAACGCTGGGCAAACCTGCATTTGCGCCAACCGCTTTCTGGTGCAAAGTGGCGCAGCGGAAACCTTTGTATCCCACCTGCTTGACCACATCAGCGCCCTGCGCGTTGGCGACGGGCTCAAGCCAGAGACAGACATGGGGCCGCTTATCAACGCAGATGCCGTGGCCCACACGGATGCCCTGGTTAAAGACGCTGTGGAAAAAGGCGCACAACTGCTCTTTGGTGGCAAACCTCACAGCCTTGGCGGCAATTTTTATGAACCCACACTATTGCTGGGTCTGACCCCGCAGATGCGTATTTTCCGCGAAGAAATATTCGGCCCTGTGGCTGCCGTCATGTCGTTTGATGATGAGGAAGAAGCCATATCTCTTGCCAACGATACGGAATTTGGGCTGGCTTCGTATGTCTGCACGCGCGACATGCCGCGCATCTGGCGGCTGTTCAACAAATTGCAATACGGCATGGCGGGCTTTAACGATGCGGGCCTGGCTGCCGCTGAAACGCCTTTTGGCGGCGTAAAATTCAGCGGTATTGGTCGGGAAGGAAGCCGCGAGGGTTTGCAGGAATATATGGAAACCCACTATGCCCTGCTGGGCGGGCTAAACTGATACGCCTGCAAGGAGTGTAATCATGCCCGAACGTGAACCAGTCGCAGCCGGGCGATTTTACCCTGCTTCGCCCCATGAGCTGCAAGAAGAGATCAGGTCATACCTCACGGCAGGAAAGGCCTTTTCGGCAACCGCGCCCATCAACGCCAAACGCAAGGCATCTGCCAGTCTGCGCGGGCTGATGCTGCCCCATGCTGGCTATGTGTACTGCGGCAAGGTGCTTGGGGCGGCGCTGGTCAGCCCATGGAACAATTCCACAGCCGGGGCCAGCCTGCCGGAACGGCTTGTCATGCTTTGCCCCAACCACACAGGCAGGGGCGCTCCCCTTGGCGTATGGCCCGAGGGCGCATGGCACACCCCCCTTGGCAGCGTTGCCATAGATGCGGAGATGGCTGCCAGCCTGTGCGGCAAGGACGGCTTTGCTCCCGACCTGCACTCGCACCTTGGGGAGCATTCCATAGAGGTTCTGCTGCCCTTTCTGCAATGCATGCCCCCTCACGATGCGCCCGGCGCAACACGCCGCATTACCCCTGTATGCGTGGGGACCATGCATCCCCATATATTGCACGATGCTGGCGTTGCGCTTGCTGAGGTCATCCGCGAGTACGAAAGCCGGGGCGAAAAGATCGGCATTATCGTCAGCTCTGACATGAACCACTACGATGACCAGGAATCCACGCTACACAAGGATGCTCTGGCCCTCTCGCAGGCCTTGGCCTGCGATCCCGAAGGGTTGCTCAACATGGTGGAGCGCGAAAAAATAACCATGTGCGGTGCGGCCCCCATGGCCCTGGCCCTTTTTGCCGCCCGCGCGCTTGGCGACCCATGGGCCGAGCTGTGCCTGTATGATACCTCCGCCACGGCATCGGGCGATACCCGCCGGGTGGTGGGTTATGCGGGCCTGCGCTTTGGCCTTGCCTGATTTTTTCTCAAGTAAAGGGCTGATTACATTCTGCCATAGTGTTCTTTAAGCGCGCATCAAGCCAGAGCCTGATGCCTGCCCATAGCTATTCCGGCCCAGCCGGATAAGCTGCTGCGCGGCAGTGGGGAATAAAACCCCGCTGCCGCGCAAACGTGCTTATTGCACCTCATGATTTTTTGCCACCCCCGCTGCACAGCCCCTTGCCCGCCCAAAGGCGCGCCAAATCTTGAACAAGACCTGCCCCCTGGCGCAAATCCAATAGTAATGCAGGCAGCTCATTGCTCTGCATCTCTGGACACGGGTGGGCAAGTTTGCCACTATGCGGCATCACAAAACCAAGGGGATTACCATGGAAGTGTGCATCGCTTATCTGCGTGGCAAACCGATCATGCTGGAGCTGCGGGACGGCATAGCCTATCTCGACAACGAACCCCAGCCCATCAAATATCTCGATGAAGCAAAGCTTCAGGAATTCAGTGACTCCATCCGGGCCATTCCGTACTCCGCCGATGCGGGCTATGAAGCGCTGGTCAATTCCAAGCGTGCGGCCTTTATTGTAACGCTGCTGAGCAGCGCTGTGGGTGATGAATGCGTTTCCCGCCTGACCCACATTCTGGACCATGTTCATTACGACGTTCTGGAGTATCTGGGCGAAACCGGAGAAGAAGATGCTTGAAATCCGTGATCTGCATGTTTCGGTCAAGGGCACACCCGTGCTCAAGGGCATTGATCTGCATATCCGCCCTGGCGAAACATTCATTCTTTTTGGCCCCAACGGCTCCGGCAAAACCACCCTGCTCATGACCCTCATGGGCTTTGGGGGGTACGAAGTCACTCAGGGTCAGATTATTTACAAGGGTACAGACATCACCTACGCGCCCATGTACGAGCGGGCGCGGCTCGGCATTGGCATGTCTTTTCAGCGCCCCCCGACCATCCACGGTTTGCCCACGGGCAAAATGGTGGAACTGTGCGGGCGCGGGCGCGAGCTTGAAATAGAAGCCATGGCCCGCAAGGTGCATTTTGACCAATTTCTTGATCGTGATGTAAACGCTGGATTTTCTGGCGGCGAAATCAAGCGTTCGGAGCTGTTGCAGCTCATGGCTCAAAAGCCCGATCTGCTGCTGTTTGACGAGCCGGAATCAGGCGTTGACCTTGAAAACATGGCGCTTGTGGGTAAAACCGTGCGCTACCTGCTTGACGGCATGCCCGCCCGATGTTGCGCAACGCTAGCGCAGCGTGAAAAAGTCCGCTCTACCAGTGGCCTTATCATCACCCACACCGGGCATATTCTTGAATACGTCAACGCCCACCGGGGGCAGGTCATGTATCAGGGCAAGCTCTGCTGCGAGGCCCGGCCCCGCGAAATCCTGGACCACATCGCCACCCACGGCTATCAGGAATGTCTGCGCTGCCTCACCGGCGACATGTTTGGCAAAATTGCGGAGGCGCCCCTTAAATGAGTTCAGTCAATCTTTCCCGCTTTCAATTTAATGGCGGCGAGAACGCCGCTCCCATCGAAAACCTTGCCGCCCTGCCCCGTGAAGATCAGGAACGGCTGGTGCTTGCTGGCATCGACGTAAACGACA
>QKDT01000374.1 GCA_003251995.1 Desulfovibrio desulfuricans | reverse complement strand
AACAGGCTCGTCTTGCGGCCCTGGCGCTGGATTCTGCCATACTTGGTGGTGAACAAGCAGGCTTTATAAACCTGTCTCAACAGAAATTGCGCATGTCTGGCGGCGAATTTTGCGTTAATGCCAGCCGCGCAGTTGGGGCCATGCTGGCATATGCAGCCCAGGGTTCCGGCCCAGATCAGGCAATTCTGGATGGCATAGACCCGCACCGCAGACCAAAGTCCGCAGAGTTCCAACAGGCGGAACAGCCTGTTCGCCTTGATGAAATTCAGGTTTCCGGCTGGCAAACCCCGGTTCGGCTGCGCACACGCGGCTCTGCCCCGCTCTGGCAGGTTGAGGCCCTGCTGCGGCTGCCGGATTGCTCCATTACTACCGTAGAAAAAGGGGCGCATTTGGTACGCCTGCCGGGCATCTGCCATCTGCTGCTTGGCACGGCGACCCACCCTCTGCCCGAAGACTGTTACGCAGCGGCGGCCCAGTTGCGCCAGCGTTTCAACCTTGAGGCAGAGCCTGCGGCAGGCGTTATATGGTGGCGCGAATGTCAGGGGCTGCTGGATATGCTCCCCCTTGTGCATGTGCGCGATGCCGGAACAACCTTTCTTGAAAATGCCTGCGGTTCCGGAGCGTTGTCGCTTGCCCTTTGCCTTGCGCGCGCCGGAGCGCGTCGGTCATTTTCCATCATGCAGCCCGGCGGTTCGGCCCTGGATGTGCGGTTATTCTCCGAGGGTGGCCTTGATATGGCGGGGATCGACGGCCCGGTGTCGCTTGTGGCACGCGGCAAGGTGTGGCTGCCAGAAATGGATAACCATACCCATCGGGCCTCAGATACGCCCCCCCATTTGAGCTGACGCATGGGCGAAAAGCTTCGCGAGGGCTTTACCACTGGCAGCGCGGCAACAGGGGCAGCACTGGCAGCGTTGCAACTGCTGCGCTCAGGCGCAGCGCCCGCTCTCATCCGCGTGCCGCTGCCGCCTTTTGATGCAGACATTAAAACTGGCAATCCCTCCCCTGTACCGCGCGGCTGGCTTCTGTTGCCTGTTGCAAATTGCGCCCTTGGGCCAGCGCCCGAGCTTGCGGCAGCATGGAGCAAAAGCGCAACGCCAGCCCAGAGTGCAGACGGCATGGCAGATGCCCCCCCGTCCGAAATTATCGCCATGGCCCACGCCAGCATTATCAAAGACGGCGGAGACGACCCGGATGCAACCTCTGGCGCGCGCATAACAGCTACAGTGGTGGAAAGCGCAGCCCTTGCAGGCACAGCCCCGGCTATGCCCAACCGTGTACCAGTTGCATACCCTGACCACATCATTATAAAGGGAGGGCCAGGGGTGGGGCGCGTCACCTTGCCGGGCCTGCCGGTGCCAGTGGGGCAGGCAGCAGTCAACCCAGTGCCGCGCCAGCAGATAATTTTTGCCCTGAACGCGCAAGAGCAGCACGCCCCAGAGGCTGCGCAGCGGCGCACCTGCCTGACTGTTTATGTCAGTGTGCCGGATGGGGCGCGACTGGCGCGCAATACTTTCAACCCAAGGCTGGGTATTGAGGGCGGCATTTCCATCCTGGGCACGCAAGGGACGGTTCGTCCTTTCAGCCATGAGGCGTGGAAGGCCACCATTGAGCAGGGGCTGACCGTAGCCCGCGCCACAGGCTGCCAAACAGCTTGCCTCACCACAGGCAGACGCTCGGAACGGCTGCTCATGGCGCGGGACCCAAAGCTGCCTGAGCGGTGTTTTGTGCAGGTGGCTGATTTTGCCCAGTTTTCTCTGCACGCAGTTGGAATTATGGGATTTGAGCGTATCATCTGGGGCTGTTTTTTTGGCAAGCTGCTCAAGCTGGCTCAAGGGCATACCTACACGCATGCCAAGGATTCCACGCTGGACATGCAGGCGCTTGCGCGTCTTGCCCGCTCGGCAGGCTCTGCCTGCGCAGATGCCATAGCAGGCTGCATCACCGCCTCACATGCCCTGGAGCTGCTGCTGGCAGATCCAAACGGTGCATGCGTGATCACGCAAGTGGCACAACAGGCAGCGCGCACGGCACAACTTTTTGCAGGCAGCCCCGTGGGCCTGCATCTTTTTCACACTGACGGCAGGGAATTATTGGCGTTATGAAACAACAGGTCTCACTTCCCGGCTTTGCCGTGCCAGCCCATACTCCCGCCACCCCGGCAGGGAATGAAACCTTGGATAATGCCGTTCCGCCCCATGGTCTCCTTGATGGCTCTGCTGGCAACGCTACTGACGGCATTGCTGGCTCTGGCGTGGAAAATATGCCCCCAACCCGATCTGGCACCACCACAGTTGATGAAAACACCGGCAGCGCAGGTGAACAGGCGGGCCCGCAGGAAAGCAGCGCGGGCATAGATGAGCCCGGTGATGATGCGGATACACTGGTCAGCGCTCTGGTCCACGATGCCGCCTCCTCACCTCTGCCCTGCACAGCCCCCTCCATCGCGGCTGAGGATCAGGGATCTGAAACGGATTTCGCCTCGCCTTTTGACACGACCATACCCGTTGCCCCCGCAGTGCTGCCGGACAACGACACCGTGGAGACTTCTTCCACGTCTTCTGCACATGGCACGCCTACCATCCATGCAGCACCTGCGGGCGAATCCGCACCAGCCGCCCCCTCCATGGTTGCCGCTGCCACGCCCGCAAGCCCAGCAGTGGGAATGTCAGAGCAGGACGACTGGCCCCCCATGTCGGAAATGCTGCAATCATTTTTTGTCTTTGAGCCGACTACCGCCGCGCCCGAACCGATAACCGTCATGGGACTCGACTGCGCTCGCCCGCGCGGTCTGGCAGGTTTGGCTGAAGCCCAACGCCTGCTTGCGGAAAAAGCCGATGTTATCTGCGCCGGACGCATGTTGCTTGAAGAATTTTCTGGCAGAAGTCTGGATGCCCCCAACACCCCCGACAGCCCCCAGACTGCCCCGACAAACGAACTTCAGCCAGGCGAACTGCAAGCAAGCATAGAGGCTGCAACAGATCAGCCGGTGCAAGATCTCGCTGCCAGCCCCTCTCAAGGCTCTGGACTCAAGGCCCGACTGTTGCCCCTGACCACGCCGCTGGAACCGTTGCTCACCCGCCTCAGCCAGTTGCGGGCCGCTGGTGAGCGCGTGCTGGTGCTGGCAGACGGCGACCCTCTACTGTTTGGCATAGGTGCAACCCTAGTACGGCGCCTGGGGCCGGATGCCGTATGCCTACTACCTGCTGTCAGCTCTTTGCAGCAGGCTTGCGCGCGCCTTTCACTGCCCTGGCATAAGGTTATCTGCCTTTCACTGCACGGACGCGA
>QKDT01000257.1 GCA_003251995.1 Desulfovibrio desulfuricans | reverse complement strand
CCGGGGGCGCAAGCCCCGCGCTGGCCCGCCGCTGGAAGGGCGAACTTGAACACTGGCTTGAACCACGATCGCGCATGGCAACCCTGATGGGACGGTTACGGCCCAGGGTTCTTGCCTTGGGTCAAGATACAGGGCAGAATACGCGATTGTTCCGTAAGCTGGCGGAGTCTTCCTTACAGCAATGGCTGGAAAAAAACGACCATGAAAACTGTCTGCGCTGCTTGCAGGCGGAGCTTCCGCCCGCACTGCACGCCAATATAGCGGAGTTACTCAATGATCTCCCCTGAATTATCCACAGCCGTAACCCTGCTGCTCTATGGCTCTTCCAGTGTTGCAGGAATTGCGGGCATTGCCGCGCGCAAACCCCTGTGGCGCACAATAGGCTGCTCTCTCGCGGTGGCGGGCTTTGCCTGCCAGACGCTCATGCTCTTTTTGGGCTTTCACAAGGCCCTGCCCGGCGGCCTGAGCGCTGGCGCGTATTTTCAGCTTATGGCCTGGTTTGTGGTGCTGTGCGGCATCGCCGCCTGGGCCAAGCTGCGGCAGGAGATCCCGCTGGTTTTCGCCACGCCCCTGGGCCTCATGCTGTTTGCCATGTCTGCCCCGTACCTCGCCTCGGTTGTACAGGTGCCCCCTTCGCTCAATACCTCGTTTTACGCCCTGCATATCGGCGCGCTCTTTTTGAGCCTTGCCCTGCTGGCTCTGGCTTTTGCCGCCGGGGCGCTGTTTTTGTTCATCGAGGGGCGCATCAAGAGCAAGCTGACCATGAAGGGCTTTTGGCTCGACATGCCCGCCCTCTCCATGCTTGATAAAATCAACGCCATCGCCACCATGGCGGGCTTTCCCCTGTACACCCTTGGCATTGTAGCCGGGCTTATCTGGGCCAAGCCGGTATTTGGCGGCACGGTTACGGGCGACCCCAAGGAAGTTATCAGCATTGTGATCTGGCTTTTTTATTCCGTTCTTTTCCATAACCGCCTCACAAAGGGCTGGAAAGGCCGCAAGCCTGCGCAACTTGCTGTTTTTGTTTTTATTCTTTGTCTCTTTTCAATCATTGTGGTGAATACCTTTATGGATACCCACCACGCATTCATCCGGCGCTGACCGGGCAATCGCCATGGACTGTGATATCTTTCTTGTCGGCCTGAATCATCGCACTGCCAGCGTGGACGTGCGCGAGCGCTTTGCCCTGGTCAACCACTGCGATGAAGAGCATTGGGCCGTGCCATGTATTGGCGCGGTGAGCGAAAGCGTGATCCTTTCCACCTGTAACCGCGTTGAGCTCTTGGCTGCCGGCAACGGCGACGTGGCTGGACAGGTGCTTGAAAACTGGGCCATTGCGCGCGGCGCAAAGCCTGAGGAACTCAAGCCCTACGTGTATGTACACAAAAATCTTGAGGCTGTGCGCCACCTGTTTTCTGTGGCATCCAGCCTTGATTCTATGGTACTGGGCGAGCCACAGATTCTGGGCCAGCTCAAAACCGCCTACCGTAAGGCGGTCAAGTGCCACGCCACGGGGGTTATTCTTAACCGACTGGTACACAAGGCTTTTTCTGTCGCCAAAAGAGTACGCACCGAGACTGCGGTGGCCTCAAGCGCCGTTTCCATCAGCTATGCCGCTGTGGAACTAGCCAAGCGCATTTTTGGCGACATGAAGACCCACAAGGCCATGCTGGTGGGCGCTGGCGAAATGGCAGAGCTTGCCGCCATGCACCTTTTGCAGTCGGGCATTGATGAAATTCTGGTTGCCAACCGCACGCTGGAACGCGGGCAGGAGCTTGCGCAGCAGTTCAAGGGCCGAGCCATCCCCTTTGAGGATATGGCGGAACACCTGACCGAGGTGGACATCATCATCACCTCCACCGGCTCGCAGGAACCGATCATCCGCGCGCGCGATATCCGCGCCGTGCTCAAGGCCCGCAAAAACAGACCCATGTTCTTTATCGACATTGCCGTGCCGCGCGACATCGACCCCGACGTCAACGGCCTGGACAACGTCTATCTGTATGACATCGACGACCTCAAGGAAGTGGTGGAAGAAAACCTTGCCACCCGCCGCGACGAGGCCGCCAAGGCTGCCGATATCGTTAACGAAGAAGTGCTGCTTTTCTCGCGCTGGCTCTCAAGCCTTGATGTGCAGCCCACCATTGTCGATCTTATCCAGCGCGGCGAACGCATGGGACAGGAAGAACTGGCAAAAACCCTCAAACGCCTTGGCCCGGTGGACGACGAAACCCGCGATGCCCTTGAGGCTCTCGTTGGTTCGCTGGTGCGCAAGCTCAACCATGATCCCATTATGTTTCTCAAGCGCGGCAGCATGTCCCAGGAGGGCAACGGCCCGCGTATCAGTATTACACGCCGCATTTTCAACCTTGATAAAACTGGCTGTCCCTATTCGGAGGAACACTGATGCGCTGGTACGGTATTGATGACCTTACGGAAGAAGATACTGCCAAACTGACCGCCACCCTCACCGAGATGGAGCTTACCTCTGGCATGGAAGGCCTTTTTTGGCTGCCCGTACCCGCCGAGATGCTCTCGCCCGTGCAGCAGGAGCATGTGGAAAGCTGCGGCCCGCACGTCATGGGGCTTGAAATTGAAGAAAACTTTGTGCGGCTTGAGCTGCTGGTGCGCGCCCGGGGCCGCATGCGCTGCGATTGCGTACACTACGCATCGCCCGAACTGCGCGACCGCATGATCGTGTGGCTGGAAAATTTGCTGGCAGAACTGAGCATCAACCCGGCCTAGGCGTAATTGCCCAATTTTGATATTGATACGGCCTTGGGACGGCGCGCAACGCGAACCCCCAGGGCCGTTTTCATATTGACCATTTTCTGTCCCCCGATCTCTCAATTTTTCGGGCCGTTCCTCTGCCCACACCTTCCTGCCACAGATACGCCATGATCGAATCACCGCCGACCCTGCAAACCCTTCCACCCGCCGCGGCCCGTCTTTGCCTTGAGGTTGAGCGGTTCTGCCTAACGCGGCTTGGCCTTGCTCGCGGTTCTCAATTGCTCTTGGCCCTTTCTGGCGGTGCTGATTCCACAGCCTTGGCTCTTATACTGCATCTGCTGGCCCCACGCCTGGGGATGACCCTGCACGCTCTGAGCGTTGACCATGGCTTGCGGCAAGAATCCTCGCAAGATACTGAATTTGTATTACAATTGTGCAACAACCTGAATATCCCCTGCACGGTACGGCAAGCCGATGTGCGCGGGCTGGCGGATAGTGGAAAAATCGGCATTGAAGATGCCGCCCGCAAGCTGCGCTATGCCTTGCTGGAGCAGGAACG
>QKDT01000426.1 GCA_003251995.1 Desulfovibrio desulfuricans | reverse complement strand
CCATATGGCTGACGCCTTTTTATTTGGCATATGGTGCATGGACAGGCTGACAAAATTTATCTGCCAAGCCCAGCCTCCAGGCAGCCGGGCTTTAGCCGCTGCAAAACGGTTTATGCAAGCGCTCTTGCCAGAAACACCCATAGTACGGCGGGATACAACAGACAGCAAAGAAGCAAAGGACAGCATGAAAGGCTGCTCTAAAAGAGAGGGATTTCCTCAAATTGAGGATGTTAGCGGCGCATGTCGCACACACCAAGCGGCTTGTTGCCTATGGTGCCGCGCAGCCAGTCGCAGTAGTCGGGAAAATTTGTCAGCAGAATCTTGAGGGCGTTTTCTTCCGCCAGGGCATAAAGGCGTGCCGTCACCTTGCCCGTGCCCACCCAATGCTTGAGATGACGGGTTAGATCGGCATGCCGGGCAACCATGCCGCGCGCATGCACCCCCCTGAACCACTCCACGCCGATATCTAGGCATACAGGCCCGCACTGACGGTATGCCCCAGGCGGCAGCACAGGGCCGTGCGGCACGCACATATGGCGTGTTTTTTCCAGATCAAGCAGGCAGGCCCATTCATTGATGCGGCATTCTGGCAAGGGCCAGGTCTGACGATCAAAAATGCCGTCAAAGCCCTGGTCGTAGGGTCTGACAAAAATGCCCCTTTGGTGCGCCAAGGCATAAAGCTGCTGCAACTGACTGTAATCAGGCCGAAAATCCATGTATCGCTCTGGCCCGCACGGTTCGCGGCCCATAACCTCGCGCGTCAGTTCCGCCACATGGGCAGGGCAATTCCAGCATTGGCCCAGATGCCCCACCGCCACGGCATCGCCCATAAGCTCAGTCAGATAGCCAAGCACATCCTTCATCACATACACATCGTTGTGCATGAGAAAAAGCCTGCGGCTTGTGCTATGCTCAAACGCGTACTGGTATCGGATGCCGTAGCGATAGGAATCATCGCCCAGGCGGTCGGGATCGGCAGCGTTGAGATCCAGCCAATAATCTGGCTGAAACACCCGGCACCTCTCGCCTATCTTGCTGCTCAGGTACTGCGCCACCGCATATGGGCTGACAATATCATACTGCGAGCCATATGGTTCGAACTGCAACCAGATGTTGCCCACCCGTTCGCCGCTCTGCTTGAGCAACGAAAGAACAGAGAGCGCAGTCTGATACGGCTTGGCAAAAATATTCATTGCCACGTCTATTTTTTCAGAACTGCCCAGATGTGTGTCCATCCGCTCTGCTCCTGTCATCACGCTATTTCCTAATCACCAGCGGCAGAATTTTCCTGCCCGGTCTGCGTGGGGTTTTCCTGCTTGTCAGAGCCTTCCTGCTCCTTTGATGCTTCAGAGCCAGCGCGCACAGCCGGATTGCTCCTGACCGCGTCGGCGGAGGCAATGGCCTGCGTCAAAGCAGCCTCTGGCACCTGTGATAAAGCACGGACGATCTCGTTATCAAAGCCCGTATCCTTCATCAGCAGGGTAACGGCTTCCTGGGGTTGCATGCCCGCACGGTAGGAGCGGGGGCTGACCATGGCGCAGAACGCGTTAACCACCGCCAGAATGCGCGCGTTGTGATTGATGTCTTGCCCGCGCAGATGCCGGGGCAGACCCGTGCCGTCCATGCGTTCGCCCATCTGAAAAACGGCATCAGGCACTGGCAAGTTAAACTGCATGTCACGCAGAATGCCATAGGCGTATTCGGGCGCGCGCATGACCTCCGCCTGCTCTTCGGGCGTGAGCTTGCCTTTTTTGGTAAGCAGCTCGCGCGGCACAAAAATCTTGCCCACCTGCGAAAGACGGGCGGCAAGCAGCAAGGTTTCCTTGTCCCTGTCGGGCAACTTCATGGCGGCAGAAAGCAAATCAGCCACCTGTGCCATCTTCATGGAATGCCCAATAAGGTTCACATCCACACTTTCAATGGCCCGCACCAGGGCGGCAATGCTGTTGGCCTGCCGCTCACGCGCGGCCTCTGCACGGCGCCGAAATTCCGTAATATCCTGAAAAATGCCCACGCAGCCGCCCTTATCCTCCACGCCCGCATTGTCGTGATCTTCAAAGGGAAACAGGGTTACGCGATACAAACGCATATCCCCCTGCTGGGGAACAGAAATCTCTATGCAGCCTTCTTTGCCGCTGGCGCTCACCTCTGCCATGCCTTCCATGAGCCTATGTGCCGCATCATCGGGCAGAGCATTGCCCACAGGTGTTCCCTTAAGCGCATCCTCATCCTTGCCAGTCAACTGACTGAAGGCAGGGTTGCACATCTGCAAACGACCATTTTTGTCCATAAGCATAAGCCCGGCCTGCAAGGAAGCGTTGACGCTGTCCAGCATTACCTTCTGCTGACGGATAAGCGTATACAGATGCTTGAAATGCTGTGCTGTGGCCCTGTGCGACCGGCTCACCAGCGAAGCCCAGATAAAGGCCAGCAAAAGCGCCGTACCAAGGCTGCCCAAGATGCCAAGCCCATAAATCTGTTTTTCCTGGCTTTTCACCAGCGCATCAACAATGGCTGCGGGGGCCTCAAGGGACACAAGCCAGCCAAGGCTATTCATGTAATTGCCGAGGGAATAGGCCTCGCCGCCGCCTACAAGCGCCTGTCTGCGCTTGAAACCAAGGCCGTCTGACAGCGCCAGTGAGGCCACAGGCTCAAGCGCAACCTTTGCCTCGCGCAGCAGCACAGCTTCTGTACCGCTGCCACCAGCCTGCAAAATGTACGGCTGCAAGCCACCATACTGCTCTTGCCTCAAGGTAAGAAATGCCGTCAGCACCCGGTTCATGGGGATGGTGGCAAAAAGCACGGCAACTGGCGCGCTTTCGCTCCGGCCCAGTACCTCGTACATGGGGTCAGCCAAATCAATAACCATATCGTTGCCAAGAACGCGCACTGGCCCAAAGACAACAGTTTTCTGTTTAATGGCGCGCACCACAAGGCCGACCTGGGCCTCGCCCAGCGGCGTACCGTCCTTTTGCACAATAAAAGGACTGCCCGCGGGGGATACTATCCTTGCAGAAACCCAGTTTTTACTGTGTACAAAGTCACGCAACAAATCCTGCATATAGCCCATTTGCTCGGCAAGGTTACGCAGCGATTCGTCGCCGTTTTCCATGGCGTCGGGCGCAGAAAGCCGCGCCTCCCCATTAGGGCCAAGGTTACGAACGTCCACGGCAAACAGGCGGAACATTTCAGCGCTGCTCACAAGCCGTGCTTGTTCCACAACCGTGGCATGCCACGCACGGATACCTTCCAACGATTTATCTACCCATGCTTGCTGCACTTCGCGCTGA
>QKDT01000088.1 GCA_003251995.1 Desulfovibrio desulfuricans | reverse complement strand
CCTGCCCTGGTTAATGAGCTGCTGGCCAAAAAGCTTTAGTATCACGGATCCTTAAAGCTACTTCCAAGCGGGGGTTACGGTAATGCCGGAACCCCCGCTTGTTTTGTTTGCATTACGGTTCGGCAAACACAGCGGTTTATGCGGTTTACCTGACACAAACGCACGTTTTTGAGCTTTGACAAAGCAAAGGGGCCTTGCGGCCCCAGTACACGTTGACACGATCAACGTAAAATATTGCATTGTTGCTAAACGGTAAGATTCAGCCCCGAAAGTATGGAAAGACTACCGCTGGCATACGTACCAAATGAGCTGGTGGAATCGCTTGAATCAGTCCACCACGCAGCCATGGATTCCACCTCAATACGTTTGCGCAGATCAGAGGGCGAAACCTGCAAAGACTTGCGGGCATCGTCAAGGCCAGAAAGGGCCTCAATTTGCGCGTACTTTTTGACAATGCTCGGGTTGCTGTCAAAAAAACTCTGTACTGCGGCCTTGGTGGCGGCATCGCTGCTTTCAACCACGATGTTGCCGTCAGAGTCTGTCTGAAGGGTAAATTTGGCATCGCTACCAACTGTCAGGCTGTCCATGCCGTCGTTCAGGGTCTGCCCAAGAGTGGAACTGTTCAGCACGGTCTGGACGGTGCTGGCAATGCTGCTGTCGGTGTCGCTGGCAGCAGTGAGCTTGCCGTTGCTGTCAACAGTCATGGACACGCTGGTTCCTGAGCTGATGCCCGCAGTGGTAAGGGCAGTGCGCAAATCTTTGCCGATGGTGGAGTTGTTCTTTAACCAGGCCTCCACATTGGCCTGATCTGTGGCGTTGTCGCTGGAGGCGGTAAGCGAGCCGTCAGAAGCCAGGGTAAAGGTAACGCCTGTGGGATCACTAACCCCAAGTTCAGCAAGCCCTTCCTTGACCGCAGTATTGAACTCTGTAGTCAACTGGTCGCGATACTTGGTGATTTGGCTAAAGGTAACACGGCTGTCACTGTCAACGCCCATCTCATCCATGGCATACTTTGTCAGCTCAACCATGCTCGAAAGCTGGTTGGAAATGCTGCTGCCGCTGAGCAGTTGGCTCAACGTACTTGAAGTGCTGCTTGAAGTTGACGAAGAGCTGCCTGAGGTGCTTGTGCTCAGCTTCTGATTTTGCCACTGATACAGTGCGCTTGTATAGCTGCTGATCCCCGAAATGCTGCTCATGATGACTCCTCGGCAATTTTTACCCGCACAGCATGGCATGCAGGGCTGATTTGCTCATATTAGCGTAATCATGCATATTCCAGGCCATGCGCGTTTTGCCCAGTTGTTAATTTCGTACTTAATGGGTGGGGAAAATATCAAGTGCATAATCCAGTAATGGACAGGCAAACTGAAATAGGCTAGAGAGCGGCTATGGCATTACATTCTTCCATGCTTGAGACCGTCGAATTCGACGATCCCGCGTTAGCCAATCAGCTTTTTGGCCCTCATAATGCGCATCTTGAGCTATTGGCAGCAGCCAGCGGCGCCTCCATAGGCAGTCGTGGCGCGAGCATTCTTATTGAAAGCCCAGACATGGACGTGCGGCAGGTGCTGTGCAATGTTTTTGTGCAGTTGTATGAGCTCTTGCGCGGTGGGCTGTCGCTGAGTCAGCAGGATATTGCCCGCAGTTATGAAATGCTGCGCGCCGATCCCAGCCTGAATCTGGGCAAAATTTTCAAAGACGCGGTTTTCGTCAATACTCCTCGCAAAACAGTTACGGCCCGCAATGTTGCGCAGCGCACCTACCTTGACCTGCTGCGCCGCAATGAACTTGTTTTTGCTGTTGGCCCAGCGGGTACGGGCAAAACCTATCTTGCTGTTGCCATGGCTCTTTCCATGTTTCAGCAGCACAAGGTCAAGCGCATTGTGTTGACCCGCCCCGCGGTGGAAGCGGGCGAGCGCCTGGGTTTTTTGCCCGGCGATCTTGCCGATAAGGTCAACCCTTATCTGCGCCCCCTGTACGATGCCCTTCACGACATGATGCCCCAGCCCAAGGTGGCATCCATGCTTGAGTTAGGTTCCATTGAAGTTGCCCCGCTGGCTTTCATGCGCGGGCGCACGCTCAATGATGCCTTTATTATTCTTGACGAAGCACAAAACACCACGCAGGAACAGATGAAAATGTTCCTCACCCGCATGGGCTTTGGCTCACGCATGGTTGTAACGGGTGATACCACTCAGATAGACTTGCCCCTACAGCCAGGAGGTCAACGCCCTCGCTCTGGCCTTATCCATGCGTTGCAGCTTCTTGCCAATGTTCCAACCATCGCAGTGCATCACTTCACCAAGGCCGACGTTGTACGGCATCCCTTGGTGGGAGCAATTGTAAACGCCTATGATAATGCAGAAAAAAGCGGCACGTCCAGCTAGTATCCTCGCACTCTTTCGCATGTTGCGGGCCCGCCACCATTGTGGTTTGGGGCTTACAGCGCTGGTGCTCACCCTGCTTTTCATCAGCCTGATGGCTGGTGCCAATTTTGAAGCTGTGCCGCGCGTATATGTTGCGGGGCAGGTGGCAGATTCTGATCTTGTTGCCGACCGCGATATTCTGGTTGAAGACGTTCAGGCCACCAAGGCCCGGCGCAAGCAGGTACAGCTATTGCAGCCGCCGGTCTATGATCTTAGCCTTGAACCCTTTACGGCTTTTCAAAACCGTATTGTGGAGATCATGCGCAGCCTGAATAACGGCATTGACTATCATGTAAAGCTTGAAGGGCCGCTGCACAGGCTTGTGGAAGAACTGAGCCCCGCAGTGGCGGATGAAATCCTGCCCGAACTCGCCCAGCCAGAAGCGCAGACATACCTGCTCAAGGTTCTGCTGCCCCAGATTCGCGATCACATGGCGGAAGGCCTGGTGGGCGACATACGCTCGGCACGGGTTGACCGCTCTGGCGTGATTGTGCGCAACCTAGATACCAGCACTGAAATTTTGCGCCCCGATGTGGTCAGCCTGCCTGATGTTCAGTCATATCTGGCAGAAATTTCTGCACAGATTCGCCAGGTTCCCACGCTCAACCCGCAGTCGCGACGGGCTATCAACATCCTGCTTTCGGCAACCATGCCGTCCTCGCTGACGCTGAACCGGGAATCGACCCAAAAGCGCAGCAACGCGGTCATGTCCATGGTCGAGCCCGTATATTATCAGATTCAAAAGGGCGAGATCGTTCTGCGTAAGGGCGAAAGAGTAAGCCGCGAACAGCAGATAAAACTGCAAACTCTTTATAGATCCGCTGCGGATCCCATGCATTGGGATATCGCCGCGGGTGCTTTTTTGTGCTCGCTC
>QKDT01000121.1 GCA_003251995.1 Desulfovibrio desulfuricans | reverse complement strand
CAATCCTGCTTCTGTAAAGTCCCAGAGTGGGCGATTTTTTTAAAAAGCCTTCAGAATATCCTCAAGCGTGGCAACAAAACCGTCCAGATCCGCCTGGTCGATATCGAGGGGCGGCAGCAGCCGCAGGGTGACGCCGTGGCTCAGGTTGCAAATGTAGCCCCTGCGCAGCAGTTCTTCCCACACATCCTTGCCCGAAACGGTCAGCTCAATGCCAAGCATCAGGCCCATGCCGCGTACTTCGCGGATTTTGCCGGGAACACGCTGCTGCAAGGCCGCCAAAGACGCCTTCATGTGTTCGCCAAGCGCACCGGCACGCTCCGCCAGTTTATCGCGCAGCATGATTTCAACGGTTTTAGCCGCCACGGCAGAAACCAGCGCACCGCCGCCAAAAGTGGTGGCGTGGCTGCCCGCTTCAAAGCCTCGGGCAACATCGTCTGTTGCCAGCATGGCACCCATGGGCAAGCCATTTGCCAGCGATTTGGCAACGCTGATGATGTCGGGCGTAAGGCCGCAGGTCTGAAAGGCCCAGAACTTGCCGGTACGGCACATGCCCGCCTGCACTTCATCACACATAAAGAGGATGTCGTGCTTGCGGCACAGAGCTTCAACGCCCTGCAGGTATTCTGCGGGCAAGGGCACAATGCCGCCTTCACCCTGCACCACTTCAACAAAAACAGCGGCGGTGGCGGGGGTGATGGCGGCTTCCATCGCTGCCAGGTCGGCTGCAGGAACCTGCTTGAAGCCTTCGGGCAGGGGGGTAAAACCCTGGCTCAGGCTTTCACGGCCCGTGGCTGCCAGCGCGCCAAGTGTACGCCCGTGAAAACAACCATCAAGGGTGATGATTTCATAGGCGTCGCGCTTTTTCACGCTACGCATATAGCGCCGCGCCAGCTTGATGCAGGCCTCGTTGGCTTCTGCCCCAGAGTTGCAGAAAAAGGCCTTGTTGTGGTGGCTGGCAGAGAGCAGCAACCGCGCCAATTCGAGCTGTTCTTCCTGGTAAAACAGGTTGCTCACATGCCAGAGCTTGTGCGACTGGGCCTCAAGGGCAGCGCAGATCTCGTCGTTGCAGTGACCAAGCGCCGTGACGGCAATGCCCGCCAGCAGATCGACATATTCCTTGCCGTCCACATCCCAGAGTCGCGCGCCCTTGCCTCGGACGATAGCCAGCGGGTAACGGCTGTAGGAACGGCAGAGCAGACTCTCTTCCCCGGCTTTCACGGCGGCAAAAGCTTGTGACATGGACAAACTCCTTCTCAGTGAACGTATGAATGGTGGAATGGTGAAAATGGCTGGCAGTTGCCAGCGCAGAGTATCAGCGCCCAGTGTGACCGAAACCGCCGGAACCGCGCTCTGTGGCAGACAGTTCCGTTACTTCACGCCATCGCGGTCGCACAAAGGTCTGAAAGATGAGCTGGGCCACGCGTTCGCCGTTTTGGATGCGACGCTCCTGCCCGGAGGTGTTCAGAAGGAACACCAGAATTTCCCCGGTGTAATCCGGGTCGATGATGCCGACGCCCTGGGCAACGGTGATGCCGTCGCGTGCGCCCAGGCCGCTGCGCGAATAGACAAAACCCGCAATGCCAGCACAGCGGGGCTGCACGCTGATGCCTGTGCAGACCTTGAGCCTGCCCCCGGCGGGAATAACCGCCTCGGGCACGTCAAGGCAGGCGCGCAGGTCCATACCTGCCGACTGGCTGGTGGCAGGGGCCAGAAAATCCTCCTGCCCCTGAGCGTAGAGCTGGCGCGCCCCGGTCCGGACAAATGCAATGTCCACGGGGGCCATGCCCTCGTAAACTGCGTTTGCCGTGTCGGCTGCGTGCTGCTGTGTTTGGTCGTCGTGCATCGGTTGTTACTAGCGCAGGTTTTCGTCGGGGGCAAGCACCGTGTGAGGGTGTGGTCTTGTTGACTTGGTATGTTGCAGTGTATAGAAAAAATGTATTAGCAACACTTAACAGGATTATTGGATGTACACTTACCAGGACTCTGCCCGTTATGCATAGCAAGGGCTATTGCATAACAGCTTGATTGTTTAGGCAATAGCCCTTGCTCCGTCCGACCTATCATCGGGAGGAAGCATCATGGGCTATAAAAAAGCGACAAAAGTTCTGCCGCAACATTTGCTGCGCGCCATACAGGAATATGTTGACGGGGAATATTTGTACATTCCCCGTAAGGAAGAAAACAGAAAACACTGGGGAGAGGCTGCCCCCAACCGCGCACTCAGGGCTGCCAGAAACAGCGAGATGGTTGCGCGGCGCAAGGCTGGTTGGTCTGTTTCGCAACTGGCGGAGCGGTATTTTCTTTCCGAAAAAGCGGTTTACAAAATTCTTGCCGCTCTTGACCGAGGCTGATCGCGGCTTACAAAAATTGCCCCGACTGCTTCGGCAATGCTGGCAGAAGTGTTTTTTTGTCTTCAGCGCCCTGACGTGTCGGGGCGCTTTTTCTTTGCAGGGCAAATGTGGAATACTCGCGGCAGGCCTTTTGCCGTATTGGCGCATAGAGAAGCAATGCGCACGCCGGGCTTGCCATCAGCCGCGATTTCTTTCAATCTGCGCGGCAAGGAGAATGTATGCAAACCATGTCCATAGCAGTGGTGGGTGGCGGCCTTGCCGGGTGCGAATGCGCTCTGCATCTGGCCCGCGCCGGTCACTCCGTCACCCTGTTTGAACAAAAGCCCGCCCATCGGTCGGCTGCCCATATCAGTGAGCATCTGGCAGAGCTTGTATGCTCCAATTCTTTGCGGTCAGATGAACTTACATCCGGCGTGGGCCTGCTCAAGGCTGAAATGCGCGCCCTTGGCAGCGATTTTATGGAACTGGCAGACGCCCACCGCGTCCCGGCGGGCAAAGCCCTTGCCGTTGACCGCGAGGCCTTTTCCCGTGCCATGACCGAGCGTGTGGCCTCCCAGGGCAATATTACGCTTGTGCATCATCAGGTGGCATCGCTGGACGATCCCGTGCTTGAGCCCTTTATTGGTGAGGGCAGGGCGGTGGTGCTGGCAGCCGGGCCCATGGCCTCCGAGGGGCTTTCCGTCTCGCTGGCGGAAGCCGTGGGGGCAAAGCACTGCTATTTTTATGATGCCATCGCGCCCATTGTGTGGACGCATTCCCTTAATATGGATGTGGTCTTTCGGGCATCGCGTTATGGGCAGGAGAACGGCGAGGCCGAAGGCGAGGGCGATTACCTCAACTGCCCCATGAGCCGTGACGAATATGATATTTTTTATCAGGCTCTACTCGAGGCGCAAAAAGTGTCGGCCCATGAGTTTGAGCAGGAAAAGCACTTTGAAGGCTGCATGCCTGTGGAGGCTCTGGC
>QKDT01000427.1 GCA_003251995.1 Desulfovibrio desulfuricans | reverse complement strand
GTGGGATGCCCAGGGCTAGCTTTCTTCTTGCAGGGCCGAGCGTATGCGGCACACGCCGCAACGATCGCCAGAAGAGGTGGGGTAGCCGCATTCCGTACAAGGAGCCAGCGCTATGCCTTCCTCCTGCTCGCGTCGGGCAAAAACGGGCCGCCCGCGAGAAAGAAATCCCTGATAGAAATCAAGCTTACGCCCAGGCATGGCGGCTTCAAGGTTCTGCATCAGACCCTTGAGCGTGGTAAAACTCGCGCCGGGGCTATAGGGGCAAGGGGCATAGTGGTTTTCTATGCCCATAAGAAAGGCGTAGTTGGCTGTTTCAAATTCCGAGAGCCGCCACAGGGGTTTGACCTTGCGTGAAAAGCCGTGTTCGCTTTCCAGCCGCGGCCCCTGATCCGACAGGTAAGAGGTGTCCCAGCGCAGGGTGTTGCTGAACAAGCGGGCCACCTCATCATCCAGATTATGCCCGGTAGCCAGGGCGTCAAAGCCCTCATCCAGGGCGACCTTGTTGAAAAAGTGGCGCTTGATCTTGCCGCAGGCCGAGCAGATGGGGCGGTGCAGCCGTTCTTTCACCAGCGGAATGGGCAGACCTTCCGCTGCCATTTCCTTGACCATCAGCGTGAGGCCGTGCTTGGCGCAAAAGCGTTCCACAACGCCGCGGGCCGCAGCGGAAGAAACAGGAATGCCCAAATCAATGTGCAGGCCTGTAACATTGTATCCCTGGCGGGAAAGCTCAAGCATGAGCGCCAGAGAGTCCTTACCGCCAGAAAGGGCCACCAGCACCCGTTCGTCACGGGTAAACAGCTTTTGGCCTTCAATGCCGCGCTCTACCTGACGGGCAAAAAAATCCTTGTAGCAGTCGGGACAAAAGGCGGCGTTGTGGCTGCGCAGAGCCACCACGGCTTCGGCTTTGCAGATTTTACATTTCATACGGTTCCTGTATGTGTTTGCGGTATTACCCGGCGCACGACGACAATCTGTTGTCGGGCGCGCGGCGCGCAATGGGTATCTGGGTTATGCCTGCTCAGCGGGATGGGTAATCCCGGTTTTTTCGAGCCAGCCCAGTTGCCTGCACCAGCCCTCATGCTGTGCGCAAGCGGCGGCGGCAAAGGATTCAAGGCTCAATTCTGACCGCAGGGCATCGCCAGCCTCAACTGTGCGGCGGCGAAAATCGGCATTGATCATGACGTTTATCATGCATTCCGCCAGCGACTGGGGATTGTTTTCCTCAAATACGCAGGCCGCGCCAGGCGCGGCGGCAAGGCGCTGCTCGTGCAGGGCGCTTTGCCCGCAGATGACCGGCATATGCGCCGCCAGACCTGCACCAAGTGTTTCGGGCAACTCGTCTGGTGCGGAGCCGGGCGCAATCCAGGCATGGCTGGTACACAACAACGGCGGCAAGCTCTGTTCGTTGAGCAGGCATAGCCGTGAATGCACGCCCAGAGCTTCCGCTTCGTCCAGCACTTCCTGAAAGCGTGGGCCGCCGCCTGCGGCGCGTACTTCCCACTGGGGCAGATCACGTCGTTGCCATATGGCTGCCATGGCCCGAATGACAATGTTTGCACCCGAACGGGGCGTAAGGGCATCGCCCATGCAAAAAACAAAATGCTGACCGTCTGCGGGTGTTTCGGGCCAGACTGGCGCTGGCTCAAAACCTTCAAGGCTCATGCCCGGCGCGACCAGTACGAGGGGGTCGCCCGTTAGCGGCAGCGCCCTGTTTTTAGGGCCGCGCCAAGGGGTTTCGCCCAGGGTGATGCCGCTGGCCTTGGCAATTCGGTCGCGTACGTAACTGGACCCGCACAGCACCTTATGGGCTGCCAGCATGCCTTTGCCAAAGCAAATCTCTGCATGCGGCGCGCGCAGCAGAAAGGTGTGGCTCAGCAGGGTGGAGGCGGCTGGGCGCATGGTCAGTACCCGGCGGCCCAGGGCCATGCTGTTTTCGCCAAAAGTTTGCACAATCAGGTGCTTGTGTTTACGTTGCCAGAGCCACAGCCGCATTAAGCCCAAGGGGCCGCCTGCGGTGAGTATGGGCAGGTTCAAGGCTGCGGCGCGGCGGTGGAGGCGTGAATTATTGAGGCACAGCAGCATGGGGGCCAGGCTGCCGCCATCGCGCATGGCGCAAGCCAAAGCAAGCACATGGTCTTCTTCCAGCCGGGCAAGGCGCATGGGCGCGCCAAGCTCTGTCCAGCGGTGCTGTTCTTCGGGTGAGGGCGGGCCGTCAGTGGATTGTTGCAGGGCAATAAGCAGAACACGCATCAGATGGGCGCGCCTTTTTTCAGCATGTATTGCAGCAAAACATCCTTGAGCCACAGGGCCACAGGGCCGGGCTTGCCAGCATGTGCGCCCTGACCTACGGGCTTGCCGTCAAAATGGGTAATGCCAACGCACAGGGTCGAGCTGGTGAAAAGCAGCATTTCGCGGGCGCTGGCTATGGCAGCGCGGGGGATGGGCATTTGCACCACGGGCATGCGTTCTGCTGCCACTTCCATGGCAGCCAGCAGCGTGGTGCCGGGCAGAATGCGTTTGATCTCCGGGCACAGCAGGCGGCCCTGTTCATCCACAAGGCCCACGTTGGCAACGGCAGCCTCGCCCATGATGTCGTTTTCATCAAAGGTCACAGCCACGTCCATGCCCTTTTGGCGGGCTTCCATAGCCATGAAGACGTTGGGCAGATAGTTGGTATTTTTGATGCGGGCCAGATATTCCTGCTTGGGCGGAATGGCGCTGGCAAAGGCGGTGAGGCCTTTTTCGTAAAAAGCCGCTGTGGGCAGGGCTTTCTTGAGGGCAACGATATACAGTCCGGCCTGAGGGCATTCGGCAGGCGAAATGCCAAAGCCGCCGGGGCCGCGGCTCAAAAAAACGCGCAGGTCGCCATTGTCCGCTTCAGCGGCCTGGGCAACGTCAATGATGCGCTGGCGCACCTCTTCCCATGCGCAGGGTGGCGTTATGGAAAGGGCAGCCGCGCCGTCAACAAGGCGGGCAAGGTGTGCATCCAAACCAAAAATTGTGCGCTGACGGTAGCTGATGCTCTCAAAAAGGCCGTCGCCGCGGTGACAGATATGGTCATCAAGAGGCAGCAGCAGAAGACGCGCATCGGTGCAGATATGCCCCACCCGATGGTCATAAAAAGCGAGAACCTGCTCCGAACCAGGACGTGGCGCGGAAAGCAGGGCCTTCAGATATGTTTCTGCATCTACAGCTTGCACCGCAAGGGCCTCCTGTGCGCAGGGGCGCGCGGATTTACAAAAACCCGCGCGCCCACAGGCATTACTTCAGGAACACGTTTTTGTCGGTCACGCGCAGCAGGTCGCGCTTGATCAGTTCTTCACCGATCTGCACGGCGTTGAGGGCAGCGCCCTTGCGCACGTTGTCAGCCACAATCCAGAGGTTCAGGCCATTTTCAATGGTGTCGTCCTCACGGATGCGGCCCACGTAGGTATCGTCCTCGCCCACGCAGTAGGAGGGCATGGGGTACATGCGCTCACGCGGATTATCAACCACGCGCACGCCGGGAGCCTGCGAAAGCATAACGCGGGCATCCTTGGCGGTGACTTTCTTTTCGGTTTCAATATTCACCGATTCTGCGTGGCAGTAAAACACCGGCACACGCACACAGGTAGCCGTAACCTTGACCGAAGGATCTTCAAAGATCTTTACGGTTTCATGAACCATCTTCATTTCTTCCTTGGTGTAGTCGTTATCAAGGAAGACATCGATGTGCGGCAGTGCGTTAAAGGCAATGCGGTAGGGATAGGTATTGCATTCGGGGTCGCGTCCGTTGAACAGGTCGCGCACCTGACGTTCCAGTTCTTCAATGCCTTTCTGCCCGGTGCCGGAAACCGCCTGATAGGTGGAAACCACAACGCGCTTGATGGTGGCGGCGTCGTGCAGGGGCTTGAGCACCACCAGCATCTGGATGGTAGAGCAGTTGGGGTTGGCTATGATGCCGTTGTGGCCTTCAAGGGCGTGAGCGTTGACTTCGGGCACCACCAGGGGGCAGCGGTCGTCCATGCGCCACGCGGCGGAATTGTCCACCACCACGCAGCCAGCGTGGGCCGCATGCGGGGCAAATTTCTGCGAAGTACTGCCGCCGGCGGAAAAAATGGCCAAGTCAATGCCCTCAAAGACATCTTCTTTAAGCTCTTGCACGGTCAGCTCTTTATCGCCAAACGGCACTTTGGTACCCGCAGAACGGGCGGACGCAAAGGCGCGAATTTCAGTGGCGGGAAAGTCCCTTTCGTGCAGGGTCTTGAGCATTTCACGGCCTACGGCGCCTGTGGCGCCTACAACGGCTACAGTCAGCTTCTTGCTCATGGTATTTCGCTCTCCTTGGGCGATGGGCGGCGGCTCTATGCCTCCAAAAAGGTGAGCGCGTACTATACGCGGCAAAAAGGCAAATGTGAAGGGCATGAATGCCCCGCTGCGGCGGTGTTTGCGGCTTTTTTGCTGTTTTTGCGCCTTCTTGTGGCGGTGAAGCAAAAAAGCCAGCCCGCGCTTTCGCAACAGGCTGGCTAACAATGTCGTCTGTCAAACGGGTTCGGAGCGGACAATCACCCGCAATTCAAAGCTGCTTAGACCTCATTTCTGGCAAGGAGCACCCTGTCAGATTGAACGCGCATGGCGGCTAATGTATGTGGGAGCGGTGATTATTTGCGAATTGGTCAACGCTGTTGCCGCATCGTCCTCTCCCGTAAACCGCGCGCACGCATCCAGCCCTAGAATTCCAGATTGCCCGGCGTACGTGGAAAGGCAATGACGTCGCGTATGTTGGTAATGCCCGTCAGCATCATGAGCAAACGTTCAAAGCCCAGACCAAAACCGGCATGGGGCGCGGTGCCAAAGCGGCGCAGATCCATATACCACCAGTAATCTTCGATGTTCTGACCAAGCTCCTGAATGCGGGCGCTCAGCCGATCCATGCGTTCCTCGCGCTGCGAACCGCCGATAAGCTCGCCTATGCGCGGCACCAGCATGTCCATGGCGGCAACCGTCTTGCCGTCATCATTCTGGCGCATGTAGAAGGCCTTGATTTCCTTGGGGTAGTCATAAACAGCCACGGGCTTTTTAAAGTGCTCTTCTGCCAGATAGCGTTCATGCTCGGTTTGCAGATCTGTGCCAAAAGAAACGGGGAAGGCGAATTCCTTGCCGGATTTTTGTAGTATTTCAACTGCTTCTGTGTATGAAACACGGGCAAAGGGAGCAGCAACCATGGCTTTAAGGCGATCAATGAGGCCCTTGTCCACAAAGTTGTCAAAGAGCTTGAGGTCGGTTTCGCAATGGCTGAGGGCGTGTTCAATCACGTGGCGGGTAAGGCTTTCACCCAGTTCCATAAGATCTTGCAGATCAGCAAAGGCCATCTCCGGTTCGATCATCCAGAATTCGGCGGCGTGGCGCGGCGTGTTGGAATTTTCGGCCCGGAACGTGGGGCCGAAAGAATATACCCGCCCAAGCCCCAAAGCCAGGGCCTCAGCCTCAAGCTGACCTGAAACGGTCAGGTTGCACTGGCGACCAAAAAAGTCGGCGGCTACATCCTTGTTGCCCGGTTCAAGGCTGGTGACGCGGAACATTTCGCCCGCGCCCTCGCAATCTGCCCCGGTAAGCACGGGCGTGTGCACCCATGAAAAGCGGCGGTTCTGAAAAAACTGGTGTACAGCCTGGCCTGCTTCGGAACGGATGCGCAAGACCGCGCCATACTTGTTGGTGCGCGAACGCAGATGCGCGATGGTGCGCAAAAATTCATCAGAATGACGTTTTTTCTGCAAGGGGAAGGCTTCCGGATCAGCAAGGCCAAATACCGTGACGCTTTGCGCCCTGATTTCCCACTGCTGGCCCTTGCCGGGCGAAGCCACAAGCTCGCCCGTAACGCTGATGGCAGCGCCCGTGGCGGCCTGCTCAAGCTGGGAATGGGCAGGGGTTCCTGCATCCACAATGCACTGCATGTTGCCGAGGCATGAGCCGTCGTTGACCTCCACAAAGGAAAATTCCTTGGCGTCGCGGCGGGTGCGGATCCAGCCGCAGACAGTGATGGAGGCTTGCGCTTGGGTAGCTGCAAGGGCGTCTATAATAAGGGTTCTTTGCATGGCGTGTTCCTTGTAATGCGGCAATTTGCAAGCACTTTAGCGCTTACTGCCGCGCATCTCAAGATGGTGCGCGCAGAAAAAGCTTTGGGGTTGCGGGTTGATTAGAATGCCCGTACAAGCCATGCGCCAGCAAAAAGCAGGGCTATGCCAGCAAGGCGCAAGGGCGAAACGGGGTGCTCGGGAAAGCCCACAAGGGCAAAATGGTCAAGCAGTACAGACGCCACCAATTGTCCTGACAGCATCACGGCGGTCATGGTTGCAGCGCCCAGCCGGGGCGCAAGAAAGATGGTGCAGCTTACAAAAATAGCGCCCAGCACACCGCCGGTCCACATCCACCATGGCACGGCAGAAAGCTGCGAGATGGGGGGCCACGTGTGCCGCGCTGCCAGGCTGTATATCCACAGCGCCACTGTGCCAACAGCAAAGGATACAAGCGCGGCCTGCATGGGTTCGCCCAAAAAACGCCGCAAAAGGGTGTTTATGCCTGCTTGCACAGGCAGGCAGCATCCGGCCCCAAAGGCCAGCAGCAAGAGAATGTGTTTCATAAAAAATCCTTGTGGTCAGTGTAAACGCCCAATGGGCTCGCGCTGCATGTTGGCTGTAGCTGAGGCCTGGCGCGATAGGGCGGCGAGTATACGCAATTTTGCCAGTTTGCGAATGAGAAAATACCCGCTTCACCTTTTTCTAAAGATTATATAGAATGAATCAAGGTCAAGAACAAATCTGTTGCCTGCGGGCGTAAGTGGTGCCCTTGCCCCGGTATGCGCCGACAGCAGGTATATTCTGGAATTGAGGGACAGGCATGAAAAAACTTTTTGGCGTATTTACCCTGATGTGCATCTTGGCGCTTACGGGCGTGGCCTTTGCCGCTACCCCTCAGGCAGGTAAACCCGTGCAGGACAAACCAGAAAAGACCGTTGACCGCGTAACCACGGTCAGCGTTTCGCTGGAAGGGTCTGACAGCATTGGGGCGCGCCTTGGCACCAAGCTCAAGGAGCGTTTTAATCAAAGCAGCCTGTTCACCCTTAATGATGACGAAGAAAAGGATATTCCCAAGCTCTACGTCATGGTGAGCACGCAGCCTGAATTTGCCGGTCGCCCCGCGGTGGGCTCTGTATATTCGGTTTGCTGGGTGTTCAAGCAGGGACGCGGCTATCTTGGCTATCTGTTGTCCCGCGACCTTGGCACGGTGAGTGCTGAAGACGTGGACGGCTTGGTGGACAAGCTGGTGGAACGCACCGACGGCATCGCGGCTAAATACAGCGGGCTGTGGAAGTAAAATAGCCCGCGGTAAGGTTGGCAGGTGTCGCTGTGCTGCGACGGCCCTGGGGTAGCTTTTCTGCTGGTTGGGTCGCTGCCGCTTTAGAATATTGTTACCTAGCTTGGCCTACATGCGGATGAGCCTGTCTTTTCAAGGGCTCCTGGGGGTATTGCTACTCTCCACGTAGTGGGTCATGCGGGTTCAAACAACCGTTAAACGGCAGTTTAGCCGCTTGATTGCGTAGTTGAATACCTGAATTTTCCTTCCAACCCCGCGCGCCTTTTTTCTTGGCGCAAATAAAAAGGCTTCCCACGTGGCGGGAAGCCTTTTCTCATGTTCAGGGGGCCGCAGCAGAACGGAAAATGCAGATGTCTCTAGTAACTTCCTGTTCTGGTAATGTGCTGTTATCTCGGCAGGAGGGCGGGGTCCTGCGTGTCGTCATTAACCTCGTCAGCCCAGGCCTCCGGGAGTTCATCATAAAAACGATAGCAGTTTTTACCGGCCTGTTTTGCCACATACTGCGCATTGTCGGCCCGGTGCAGAGCCTCATCATACGACGCCTCTGAGCCGTCAAACAGGTAGATGCCGATGCTGGTGGTGATCTCAACACTCTGCCCATCTTGCTCAAAAACCGTATGCAGCTCTGAAAGCAGCGCCTCTGCCCGCTCCTTGAGCGCCGCGCGGGTTATGCCCCGCACAAAAACGCAAAATTCATCGCCGCCAAAACGTCCCACAGCGTCAGCGTTACGAAAAATCCGTTTGAGCACTTCACTGGCTGCAAGCAGGGCCGCATCTCCCTTGATGTGCCCAAAGGTATCGTTGATCAGCTTGAAGTTGTCCAGATCAAGGAACAGCAGCGCGTCGGTCTTATCCTGCTGGGGTTTGACCGGCATGGCGGCGCTGATTTTATCCCTGAACGCAGTCTTGTTCAAAAGGTCTGTAAGGTTGTCACGCTGGGTGCGCCGCTCAAGCTCAGCACGCCGCCGCACTTCCTCATCTATGTCGACAATTTTGCCCACAAGTCGCATGGGAGCATTGGGTTTGCTGATGCGCGTAGCCTGAACCCGGCACCATATGTATCTGCCTTCGGCAGTGGGAATGCGCATGACGGCAAAGGCTGTGGGGTTGCCGCTGCGGATACGCCGGCGCAGCTCATTGAGGGCTGGCAAATCATCTGGATGCACAATTTGTTTGTTGATGGGGCGGCCTTTTTCGTTAAACAGAGGCGTGGCCTCCCTGCCAAACTTCAGCAAAAAGTTTGGGGAGCAACGAAATGAGCGTTTCTCTGTATCCACATCAAAAAAGATGTCTTGCGACTGCTCAAGCAAGATGCGGTAACGTTCTTTTTCTTGCTCCAGTTCTTCCTGCATGCGTTTTTGCTCAGTAATATCGACAACTACGCAATCAATGGAATGATAGCCCGCCTCACCATTTGAAAATGTACCACGGAGCAGCAGGGGCAGCCACTGACCATCCTTGTGCCTCAGCCGCAACTCCATGGTTCTTGTTACCGGCCCGGTGTGCTTTTCTGCCAGCATATCAAGCAGTTGCTTTGCATCGTTTGGATGAATAAGTTCTATAAAGATAGATGTTTGTGGTTTGTCAGCCGCATATCCCAGCAATTGCCAAAAGCCGTTGTTGGCATCAAGAATCTGCAGGGGAGGGCGTGTGGAAATGCTGATAACGCCGCCATTGATATTGTCGGCAATGTGGGCAAGGCGCTGGTCGCTCGCCATCTGGTTTGACAGGGTTTTGCGGCGCAGATGCAGTGCGTAGGCAACCAGAGCCGAAACGAAAAGCAGAAGCTCGGCCACAACCATAAGCAGCGAGCGGTTTTCATACACAATGTCGCTTAAGGTGGGGGCCGTGGTTGCCGCCGCAATGTTGCTGGAAATGATTTGCGTTCTGGTTTTTTCGTCTATGGTCAGCAGGAGGTTGTTCAAAATTGTCTGTAGAATATCCGGCAGGCCTGGCCTGATAGTCAGGCGCGCCTCTTCAACATCGGCAAAGCTCGTGGTGGGGTTGAAATCGCTGAAGCGTGGTGAGTTCGTCAGGTTGTTGAGCACCATGGAGTTGCCCAGGACGGCAGTGGCTTCGTGGCGGCTTGAGGCAATCAGGCATGCTTCTTCATTCGGAAAAAGCTTGATCGCAACATTGGGGAACATGCGCGAGGCATAGGCCGCTGCATTGAAGATATTTGCTGGAACCGCCAGCGAAGAATTGGGTTCAAGCTTTGTATCTGGCCTTGCATACAGGTAGAGTGTGCTGCGTGTGAGAGGCGCTGTCAGCCTGAAGGACGTATGCGTTCGAAGCGCGGAAGCGGCAAACGAGCCAAGCGCCATATCCAGATTGTTTTTTGTAAAGGCATCGGAAAAATTTATGGGATGGGATACGTATGGCTCAAAGACAAATCGCAAGCCGCTGCGCGACGAGGCATCACGCAGGATGTCTGGCAGAATCCCCTTGGCATTGCCGGTTGACGGGTCTTGCCATGAATACGGTTTGCGGTTTGGATCGTAACCCACGCGCAACGGGGCTTGCTGGGCAATATAGGTCAGCTCCACGCGAGAAAGGGGCGTTTGGTACATGCGCGGCAGATACTGGCGACCCAGCCGGTATTCCAGATCCGGCTGTTCCATCTTGAGCTGCACCATGGCCTGCTCAAGCTCTTGCATGATTTTGGGGTGTTGTGGTGAGCCAATAAAGTAAAAGGGGGTAAGCTTGCACTTTGCCAGAATTTTTTCATCAGGGCGTAGCGAGAGCACTGTTTCCAGAATGGCGTCCACTTCACCAGCGTGCATGGCCTCTCGTGCTGCCTCTCTGCCCGAGTATTCCACCATGGTTGGCATTACGCCGCCGCGCTGCTTGATAAAATCAACAAAATCCTTGTGCCAGATTGAATTGCCTGTGGCCCCTATTCGTAACTTGGCAATGCGATCCAGATCATCATAAACAACAGGGGAATCGCTGAGGGCCAGAATAGCCGTATAGGAAGTGCCGCCAGGATAGGAGCAGTAGAGATATTTGCTGGCACGGTCGGGTGAATACCGGGCAGGTGCGCAGAGGTCGATTTCGCCTTTATCCAGAGCATTGAGACATGCATTCCAGTCTGGTTCCACTACGTAGGTGACATTCCAACCGTTATATCGGGTAAGTTGCGCCAGATAGTCCGGTATATAGCCAGAAACCTGCCCATTTTCTACGCGATTGAACTGTGAAATAGGGGGGATCGCCACACGCACGGTGCGGTGCTGTTCAGCATAGCTTGGCGAGGCCGTAAGGTGGAGAGGGCACAATAGCGCAGAGCAGAACAGAATCGTCAGAAAAAAAAGGTGCCTGCTGCCCATATGCGTGAACCCTGTGACGCAAAACGCCTGTTACGGTTAATCTGCCGTTCGCCGTAGGGCAAAAAGGCGTGTCGCCAGCGCCTCAAGAATTCTGGCTGGGGTAACCCCGTACTTGAGGGCTTCCTGCGCTTCGGCAAACCACTGGCAGGCTACTGCGCGGGCCTTGCCTGGCAACCCTGCAAGGGCGGCATCCAGCGGACGGGCCGGATCATGCCTGTCTGAAAGTATTCTGCTCATGGTTTTTTGACAGCACAACAACAGACGGGTTGCGCCAGCCGCGTCAATCGCGCCCTTGGCAGCAATCCGGTCAAAAAAACCTTGCCCTTGAACAAGAAATTGCGCAAGTGCGTCTTCCCATGGGCGCATGTCCGCGTCATCCGCGCGGCTGTCGGGCCATGGAAGGGTGAGGCAGAATGAGCGGGAAACCAGAGTGGGTAATAGCTGTTCGCGTTGCGGGGCAAGCAGAACAAAAACAGTGGTGCTTGATGGTTCTTCCAGCGCCTTGAGCAAGGCGTTGGAAGCTTCATCGCGTGTGAGGCTGAGGCCCATAAGCAGAACAACCCTGCGTCCCTGCCCGTGCGGAGCATCCCGCAGGCGAACTTTGAGTTCGCGCACGCGTTCCATGTTGAACGCACGGACAGGGCCAGGGTTTTCTTCGTCTTCTCGGTTGCTTATGCGACCATCATAGGCTGCAAGATCAAGGTGTTCACCCGCGGCAATCTGAAGGCATGCCGGGCAAAATAAACATGGTGCTCCGGATGCATCCGCCTGAGGACAATTGATGCGGGCCGCCCAATAGCGTGCCGCGTCCAGGCGTTGCGCCTCACTGCCGCCTTCAAGTAGCAATACCTGTGGCGGAGTCGCGCCCAAATTGTTGAGCACGCTCTTAAGCCTGTCAAAGGCTGCATCAGCTATGGCGGGCAGCAGAGTATCCATGACCTTTCGGGCCGTTGTGTCTCCTAGCGCACGATGGTCTGGCGGCGATCTGCGCCCACCGAAACCAGCGAAACCTTAACACCCGTAAGTTTTTCAATGCGGGCAATATAGGCGCGCACAGTGTCGGGCAGCTCTTCGTAGCTGGCGCACTGGGTAATGTCTTCTTCAAAACCGGGCATTTCTTCGTAGATAGGCGTTACATCGCCAAGCGAGCATTCTTCCTGCGGCAGATAGTCGCGGCGCTGGCCCTTGTATTCATAGGCTACGCAGATTTTCAGCACGGGCAGGTTTTGCAGCACATCAAGCTTGGTCAGGGCAATATCCGTAAGCCCATTAAGGCGCACGCTTTCGCGCAGCACCACGGCATCAAGCCAGCCGCAACGGCGGGGGCGGCCCGTGGTGGCACCAAATTCATGCCCCTGCGTGCGCAGGTAGCTGCCAGTATCGTCCAGCAGTTCGGTGGGGAAGGGGCCAGAACCCACACGGGTGGTGTAGGCTTTGACAATGCCCACAATGCGGGTCAGGGCCGAGGGCGCAATGCCGCAGCCCGCTGCCGCGTTGCCCGCCACCGTATTGGACGAGGTGACAAAGGGGTACGTGCCGTGGTCGATATCAAGGTGGATACCCTGCGCGCCCTCAAAAAGGATATCGCCGCCTTCAGCCTGTACTTCCTGCATGCGCGCCTCTACCTCGGTGAGGTAGGGGACAAGGCGCGGCGCCAGAGCCAGCAGCTCTTCGCACACGGTATTTTCATCAAGGGGATCAAATTTGTAGAGATCGCGCAGCAGCACGTTCTTT
>QKDT01000316.1 GCA_003251995.1 Desulfovibrio desulfuricans | reverse complement strand
GTTCGGCAAGCATTTCTGCACGAGGAATGATGGCGATGTTGCGGCGGCGCGCCTCCACAAGCTCAGGATTTTCATCACTGATAGCGGTGGACTTGACCAGAACCTGAACATCACCCACGTTTTCCGCGGCATGCCCCACGGCAACATGCGCGCCAAGCTCACGCAGATGGCGCACAACGGCAGAATCACTCATGTCAGAGCCAGACACCTCGTAGCCCTGATTGAGAAGAACCTCAGCAATGCCGCTCATGCCCGCGCCGCCAATGCCCACCATATGAATACGCCGAATCTTGCTGTTCATGCTCTACCTTTAAAGAAAGTCTAGATAATTTGAAGGGTTGAATACACCCTAAAATAGTAACTTCACTGGTTCAGTTTACGCTGTTTCTTCCAGCACGGTGACCACGCGTGCAGCCGCATCAGGCCGGGCAGCGGAAAGAGCCGCTGCTGCCATGGGTTCGCGTTCGCCTGGCATGGTCAAAAGGCGCAGCAAAATCTCGGACATATGCTGTACCGCCATACGGCCTTCGGGCACCAGCATGGCAGCGCCGCTGCGGGTCAGCACCTCGGCGTTGCGGGTCTGGTGGTCATGAATGGCATAAGGAAAAGGCACCAAAACCGAAGGCAGGCCCGCAGCGCAAAGCTCTGCCACGGTGCTTGCTCCGGCGCGGCACAAGGCCACATCGGCCCAAGCATAGGCCCCAGCCATATCATCAATAAAGGCAGAAACACAATCCGCGGCATAGCCCGCAGCCACATAGGCCGCGCGAGCGCTGCCCTCGTCGGTGATGCCGGTCTGGTGGCGAATTTCCACACCAGCCCCGCGAAATTCCGCCAAGTGTTCAAGCATAAAGGCATTAAGCGCATGCGCGCCTTGCGAACCACCCATGACCAACAAACGACGCGTCTGCCGTTGGCGGCTGATCTGGCCCACCGCGGTTACGGCTGCCCGCACAGGGTTGCCAGTAAACACGCATTTTTTCATATCAAAACCGCTGGTGTTGGGCAGCGAAATGCAAACACGCCGTGCAAGACGCGCCAAAAAGCGGTTGCTTGCCCCAGCTATGGCGTTTTGCTCGTGCAGCACACCAGGAACACCGAGCAGACGCGCAGCCAACATGGGCGCAAATGCGGCGTATCCGCCAAAACCGGCGACAACATCGGGCTTGAAACGGCGAATGATGCCCATGGCCTTGCACACAGCCAGGGCCATCTGCGCGCTTGCGCCCACAGCCTTGAAGCCGCGCCCCAAAAGGCCGCGCACGGGCAATCCCTCAAAAGGAATACCCGCCTGTTGCATCAGCCGAGCCTCCGGCCCATAGAGCGAGCCCACAAACAACAAGTTGGCATTGGGATTGCGTCGCCGCAATTCCTCTGCCACAGCCAACGCCGGGAAAATATGCCCGCCTGTGCCGCCAGTCGTCAGGAGGATGTTGTCCATGTGTCCGCCGTCCTTGAAAAATTCATGAGCAGGCCCACGCACAGCATGGTAGCCATAAGGTTACTGCCGCCATAGCTCATAAGGGGCATGGGCACGCCCTTGGGCGGGGCCACCCCCATAACCACAGCCAGATTCATAACTGAACCCATTGCAAGAATGGTGGTAATACCAAAGGCAGTAAAGCGATCACGCAGGTTGCGCTGCCCCATAATGATCTTGTAACAGCGCCAGAACAGCAGAGCAAACAGGATCATCACTATGCTAACGCCCACAAAGCCCATTTCTTCTGCAAGCACAGCCATGATAAAGTCGTTGTGCGCTTCAGGCAGATAAAACATCTTTTGCTTGCTTGCGCCCACACCCACGCCAAAGAAGCTGCCCGACCCAATAGCGAGCAACGACTGCACAAGCTGATAGCCCGTGTTGTGAGCATCCTGAAAAGGATCAAGAAAGGCCAGCAAACGACGCAGACGGTATGGAGACGAAATGGCAAGCGCCATAGCGCCGCCGCATGCCAACGCAACTGAAAAGAACAGATACACAAACCGTGTGCCACCAGCCACGCACATAAAAAACAGAATACTGGCAAGAACAACGGCGCTGCCAAAGTCTGGCTGCAACAGCAGCAAAAAGCAGAACAAGCCGGTAACGGCAAAAGGCGGGATAACACCCCGGCTGAACGTCTTTATGAGTTCCTGCTTGGAACTCATAAAATACGCCAGATACAGAGCCAGAGCAATTTTAACAAATTCCATCGGTTGAATGGAAATAAAGCCCAGCGGAATCCAGCGTTTGGCGCCGTTGATGGCAGGGGTAAGCGGCGAAAGCGTTACCAGCAGCAGCAAAAGAGCCAGAAACAGGGCGGGATACTGCATGCGATAGAGCCAATGCCGGGGCAGCAGGGCCGCGCCCCACAGGGCTGCACCGCCGCCAAAGGCAAAGATGACCTGACGCTTGAAAAAATAGTATTTATCGCCGTTTACCTGTTCCGCCACAATACCGCTGGCAGAAAGCACCATAACAAGCCCGATGGAAAGGATAATCAGCATGATGGTAAAAAGCCACCAGTCAAAAGGCGCAAACGGCCCCTCTTCTGTGGCTCTTGCCATGGCACTGTTTACCTTGGGCGTTTTGGACTTTCCGCTGAAGAGGTTCTTCATGACAGTTTACCCACAATCTGTTTGAAGTCTTCACCGCGCTGTTCGTAATTCTTGTACAGATCATAGCTGGAGGTCGCGGGTGCGAGCAGCACCACATCACCCTTCTGGGCATTTGCCGAGGCAAAGCGCACAGCCGGTTCCATGGTTTCGTACCAGCTTATGGGTACAATACCCTGCCAGGCTTTTTCAAAATGCTCTCGGCTGGCTCCAAAGAGCACAACTTCACGCACCTTGGCCCGCACCAAATCGGCAAGCCCTGCCAGATCACCGCCCTTGAACTTGCCGCCGCACATCAGCCGCACGGGGCGGTCAAAGGCCTCCAGCGCCACTTGCAAAGCAGAAACCGTGGTGCATTTGGAATCGTTGACATACAGCACTCCACCCAGCTCGCGCACGCGCTCAAGGCGGTGCGGCAAAGGCTGAAAGCGCTCAACGGCCCTGGTTGCGCTGGCCTCGGTCACGCCAAAGAGACGGCAGGCCTGCCAGGCGGCTTCCTCGTTGATACGGTTATGCGCGCCCATCAGACAGCTTGTGGGAAAGCGATCCGTGGCTGCAACAAAAACCTTGCGGGCCTTGAGGTTATGCGCTTCTGCAAGACCTCGCAGGTCTTCGCCCAACACGGCAAGATCACCTTCGTCCTGGCAACGGAATAGACGGAACTTTGCTTCGGTGTATTCCGTCATGTCTTTGTGGTAATCAAGGTGATTTGGCGTGATGTTC